>JAZRTW010000077.1:0-3468 GCA_045652265.1 Eubacteriales bacterium
GAGGTTGCTTGGGTAACTCACGGCGGTAGCGAGAAGCTTGAGGAGCGCCTTTGCGTAAGACCTACTTCCGAGACGCTTTTTTGCGAGCACTACGCTAATATCATTCATTCCTACAGAGACCTTCCCAAGCTTTACAACCAATGGGTAAGTGTCGTACGTTGGGAGAGAACGACGCGTCCCTTTCTTCGCTCAAGAGAATTTTTGTGGCAAGAGGGACATACTATCCACGCGACTGCCGAAGAGGCTATTGCAGAGACGGAGCAGATGCTTAACGTATATGCCGATTTCTGCGAAAACGCTCTTGCAATGCCTGTTATAAAGGGCAAGAAGACAGAGAGCGATAAGTTTGCAGGCGCGGTATCCACGTATGCTATCGAAGCGCTTATGCACGACGGTAAGGCGCTTCAGGCGGGAACTTCTCACTATTTCGGCGACGGCTTTGCAAAAGCATTCGGCATTGAATATACGGATAAAGAAAACAAGCGCTCCATACCGCATCAGACCTCTTGGGGCGTGACAACAAGACTTATCGGCGCGGTAATTATGACGCACGGCGACAACAACGGACTCGTGCTTCCCCCTGCAGTAGCGCCTATTCAGGTAGTCATCGTACCCGTTGCACAGCATAAAGAGGGCGTACTCGATAAGGCGCGCGAGCTCGAAGCTATGCTTAAAGAATCCGGAATAAGAGTTAAGCTCGACGCAAGCGAGCAAAGCCCCGGCTGGAAGTTTGCCGAATACGAAATGAAGGGTGTGCCCCTCCGTCTTGAGATAGGACCCCGCGATATCGAAAACGGACAGTGCGTGCTCGTAATGCGCCATAACAGAGAAAAGCTCGTAACGAGCCTTGAGGGACTTGCCGATTCCGTAAATGCGGCTTTAGCGGCAGTTCATAAGGGACTTTACGAGGCGGCCCTTGCAAACAGAGAAAAGCGCACCTATTCCTGCAAGTCTATCGACGAGATAAATAAGGCACTTGCCGAAAACGGCGACGGCTTTGTAAAAGCTATGTGGTGCGGCGATGAAGCGTGCGAGGACGAAGTGAAGGCACAGACGGGCGTCGGCTCAAGATGTATTCCCTTCGATGATGAGCATATCTGCGACACCTGCGTATGCTGCGGAAAGCCCGCAAAGCATATGGTCGTTTGGGGAAAAGCATATTAAAGATGAAAAAACAGTGCATTCCGAGAATGCACTGTTTTTTGTTTATCTACTTACCCGCCGTGGTAAAATACTGCGTGGGGTCTACGCTTTCCTCGTTGTAGCATACTTCAAAGTGGAGATGTGCTTCTTCCACACATTTTGCAAGGGCGCTGTTTCCGACTGTTCCGATTATATCGCCCGCCTTAACGACGGCTCCTGCGGCAATACCCTCGGGTACGTCTTTACCGAGATTCTTGTAAACGGACGTAAGACCGTTTCCATGGTCGATAACGATGGTCTTTCCCATAAGCGCGTGGTCGTATACCTGCGTTACGGTACCGTCGCAGAATGACATTACGCTGTCGCCGAGATTTGCCTTAATATCAATGCCCTCGTGAACTCTGTAGTCACCGAATACCTCGGAATAAAGAAGAGTAGCACCCTTATAAGTGCCGAGTTCTCCGTCTACGGGCATTACGAAAGCGCGGTATTGGGACGCGCCAGTCGTCGAGTCGTCTTTTTCTTTATCGGTGTCGGGCGTTTCTGTATCGGGGGTAGTCGTTGTGTCGTCGGTTTCGGAGGGCTTTTCGATAGCTTCGTTATTTTCCGTCTTATTCGTTACAATTTCTTTATTTTCGTCGGGAGTCGTGCTTGATACGGTAGAGCCGTTATTTTTTTCGGTATCTTGTGAAGCTTCCGTATCGTCGGTGATACCTTCCGCACGTAAGTCAACGGCAGAAAGCTCAAGGTTTTCGCTTGCGTTATCTTTATTTCTTACTGCGGATACTACGTTGATGGTCATTGCTGAAAGCACGCAGGCGGCAAGAGCGATGTAAAGTCCCGCACCGGCGAGCTTTTTGCGGTCAGTTTTTTTCATGGTGTATCTCCTTTTTTCAAAATTTTACAATGCTATTGTTGCCGCGAGAGTTAAATATATACACAAAACCTTAATTTTTTTTGGGAAATTTGCTTGATATGGCATAATACCTATTGACATTCTTTAAAGAAAATTATACAATATATATAGCTGAAAAAGCGATTATATAGATATAGCAGTTAATTTAAGCTGCAATTCGTATTTTTAATGAATTTATTTTTGGAAATATAGATAAAAGAATATAGATATACAATATAGATTTGTATTTTTGAAACTTAATATTACATTATTAATAACGTTTTGCGGCAGGACCGGATTTTTTATCACGGTCTTGCTTTGCTTTTTTGTTATAATCTATCATTTTTTAAAAGGAGGATCGAAGAATGCACGGTTTTTTTGCTATTAACATTATCCCTGCGGATCTGCCCAGCATCGCACTTCTTTTCGGAATAATGCTCGCATTGCTTTTAGTCGGAATTGTGATCGGTAACGCTATCCGCAAAAAGACTGCAGAAAAGATGATCGGCTCTGCCGAAGAAGAAGCCAAGAAGATCATCAGTGATGCTCAAAAATTAACGGAAACGAAGAAAAAAGAAGCTCTTTTGGAAGCAAAAGAGGAAATCATCAAAAACAGAAACGAAGCGGAAAGAGAAATCAAAGAGCGCCGTAACGAAGTGACCCGTATGGAAAGGCGCATAATTCAAAAAGAAGAGAACATTGACAAAAAGACGGAAGCTCTTGAAAAGAAAGAGGAGATCGTCGCAAATAAGCTCAAGGAATGCGACAGGGTAAGAGAAGAGATCGAAAAGATCAAGCAAAGCGAGTTTAATCTTTTGCAAGAGATTTCCGGACTTACTGCAGAGCAGGCAAAGATACAGCTTTTGTCAAAGCTTGAAAGCGAGATCCGTCACGAAGCGGCACTCAAAATTCAAGAGGTGGAACAAGAATACAAGGACAGCGCGGACGATAAGGCGAAGAACATTCTCGCCGTTGCTATCCAAAGATGCGCCGCAGACTATGTTGCGGAGGCTACCGTTTCCGTTGTTGCTTTGCCCGGCGATGAAATGAAGGGAAGGATAATCGGACGAGAGGGCAGAAACATAAGAGCCATCGAGACTTTAACGGGTGTTGACCTCATTATTGATGATACTCCCGAAGCCATCACGATATCGAGCTTTAACCCCGTCAGACGTGAGATAGCGAGACTTTCGCTTGAAAAGCTTATCGCCGACGGAAGAATCCACCCCGCAAGAATCGAAGAGACCGTCGCAAAGGCAAGAAAAGAAGTCGACGCGGTTATTAAGCAAGAGGGCGAAAGAGCTGCTCTTGAAACGGGCGTACACGGTATCCACCCCGAGCTTATCAAGCTCCTTGGCCGCCTTCGCTACAGAACGAGCTACGGTCAGAACGTGCTTGGTCACTCCATCGAAGTCGCATATATCGCGGGT
>JAZRTW010000078.1:0-3972 GCA_045652265.1 Eubacteriales bacterium
GTCTTTGAGCTGCGCAGCAACATCGTCTAGGTTAGCCAGAGTGCCTTCTGCAGCAGCCTCGCCGAGAACCGTGATCTGAACAGCACCGTTTTCGAGTGTGCCTGTCCAGTCTGTAGCGATGTCCTTGCCGTTTGCTACGCAGTCGATCATATATTCATAGTAAGGTACCCAGTTGATCTTGGAAGCAATTACGAATGTGCCGGTCTTACCGGTCGTGCCGTTATAAGCAACGTTGGGGATACCTGCATTTTCGCAAGCCGTGGGAGCGCCCATAGAGTCAGCGTGCTGAGAAATGAGCTTGCAGCCGCTTGCAATAAGAGCTTCTGCGGTTGTCTTTTCTTTGATTTCATGATACCATTCCCCAGTGTAACGAACTTCCATCGTAACGTTAGCTACAACGGACTTAACGCCAAGGAAGAAAGAAGTGTAGCCGGATATAACCTCTGCGTAGGGATGAGCGCCTACGTAACCGATCTTTGCTTCTTCATCAGCAATAGCGCCGTCGCCGTCGGTGTCGTAGATCTCAAGGAGCTTAAGGCCTGCAGCAACGCCTGCGAGGTATCTGCCTTCGTAGATAGATGCAAATGCGTTCTGGAAGTTAGCAACGTTTTCTGTGTGAGCCATCGTACCTGTAGCGTGGCAGAACTGAACTTCGGGGAATTCCTTTGCAGCCTTGAGCATATGTGTTTCGTGGCCGAAGGAGTCAGCGAAGATCACGTTGTAGCCGTCATCAGCAAAGTCAGCAGCTGCCGTATAGCATGCTTCGGACTCTTCGATATCTGTGATAATGGCATAATCGTCCTCTGTAAGACCCTTGTTTGCGCAAGCAGTCTTAAATGCATCGATGAAGTTCTTGTCGTAAGTGGAGCTGTCGCCGTGGAGGCAGATAAGAGCAGCCTTAACAGCCGTTTTTTCGGTGTTATCGGTCGTGCCTTCGTCTGTCGATCCGGGAGTTTTGTCTTCGTCGCCCGAAGGTGTTTCAGCCTTGCAAGCCGTAAAAGCGAATACCATTACGAGTGCAAGTAAGAGAGCTAAAAACTTTTTCATTTTTTCCTCCTTGCCTTGTCGGCAAAATTTAATAATATATTAAATCCGCATCAAGCGGGATTTAACCGATTTCACGCAATAAAAAATAATTCGGCATTCTATCTATTATGAGCACATTTTATCACTCATTTTGTAAAATGTCAAGGCTTTGTGCTTATTTTTCGGACTTTAGCTGTAAGGCTGTGCCAAAATTTCGCAAATTTCGTGAAAACAGCACAACGAAAAAATATTGACACGAAAGGTGTTTTTTGGTAGTATTAAATAGGAGAATTAGGAAGATAAAAACAATTAAGCCACGGGCTTTTACATATATAAAATCTAAAACCAAACTCTAAAACTAAAAATCCTTTCCAAAAGATTTTTATACCCACACCCACAGAAAGGACTAATATGACAACTTTAGACGTACTCGCACTTATCGGCGGTCTTTGCCTTTTCTTGTTCGGTATGAACGTAATGGGCGAAGCACTCGAAAGACGTGCGGGAAACAGACTCCAGGCAATAATCGGTAAGCTTACGACAAGGCGTATCACGGGCTTTTTAACGGGTATGGCAGTAACCGCCATAATTCAAAGCTCGTCCGCTACGACGGTTATGGTGGTAGGCTTTGTAAACTCCGGACTTATGTCTTTAAAGCAAGCGATAAACGTAATTATCGGTGCAAACGTAGGTACGACCGCGACCTCTTGGATTCTCTCGCTTTCCGGTATTTCAAGCAGTAATATCTGGATCCAGCTTTTGAAGCCCTCCTCGTTCTCTCCCGTACTTGCTCTTGTCGGAATCGTACTTTATATGTTCCTAAAATCGAGCAAGCACAAGGATACGGGACTTATATTCCTCGGTTTTTCGACGCTTATGTTCGGTATGGACGCCATGTCTGCCGCCGTTGCGGGATTAAAGGGCAGTGAGGCGTTCCAAGAACTCTTCGTGATGTTCTCAAACCCCATACTCGGCGTTATCGCAGGCGCACTTTTAACGGCAATAATTCAGTCGTCGTCTGCATCAGTCGGTATACTTCAAGCGCTCTCCAGCACAGGAAAAGTAAACTTCGGTGCAGCGATACCGATAATTATGGGACAAAACATCGGTACCTGCGTCACGGCACTCATCTCCTCTGTCGGCACTAACAAAAACGCAAGACGCACGGCAGTAGTTCACCTTTCCTTCAATATTATAGGAACGGTAGTTTGCCTTGCATTGTTCTCTATAGCAAAAGCGGCATTCCCTATAGGCGACTTTTTAGGCGGGCCCGCGGGACATCTTGAGATAGCCATTGTACACACGGCGTTTAACGTAGTCTGCACGCTTCTGCTTCTTCCCGCATCGTCGCTTCTTGAAAAGCTCGCATTGAAGGTCATTCCCGAAGATGCGGTCAAAGCGGAAACGAAGAAAGAGGTACATCTTGACCAAAGACTCCTCGCAACACCTCCCATCGCTCTTCAGCAAGCAAGAGCAACCACAGTCGAAATGGCAGATGCGGCAAAAGAATCGATATACGCGGGACTTGACTCCCTTTTTGCGTACGATTCGGCTGTCGCGGAAAAAATACGCGATTTCGAAGACCTCACCGACAGATACGAGGACGCTATCGGCACGTATCTTGTTAAGTTAAGCGGTATGCAAATCGGTGACGAAGAAGGCGCAGAAGCGGCAAGCCTTTTAAGGCTTATCGGCGACTTTGAGAGAATCTCCGACCACAGCGTAAACCTTATAGAATCCGCAGAGGAAATGCGAGATAAAAAGCTCGCGCTGTCTCAAGCGGCGAAGGACGAGCTTACGGTGCTGTGCTCTGCCGTTAAAGAAATAATCGAGCTTTCCTTCAGCGCGTTTAGCGAGAACGACGTTAAGACGGCTATGCGCGTAGAGCCCCTTGAGGAGCTCATTGATACGATGAAGGAAGAGCTTCGCCGCCGTCATATATCAAGATTGCAAGTCGGCGATTGCTCCATAGAAGCGGGATTTGTGCTCTCCGATCTTCTTACCAATATCGAAAGATGCGCGGACCACTGCTCGAACATCGCTTTCTGCGTTATCGACCGTGCAGGCGGTAACCTTGATATGCATAAGTCGCTTATAAACGCACACGAAAACAGCGAAAGCTTCGATGCGCTTTTAAAAGAATATTCCGAAAAATACAGCTTTGCAAGTCTGTAATTAAGGCAGTATAAAAATGCGTTCGGTTTTCACCGAACGCATTTTTTGTTTTCCCTCTTGACAAAACATATACTTCGTGTTACGATGTATTATGTGATCGGAGGTATTATATGGATATTCAATTAAAGCGTGGGCTTTTGGACGTCTGCGTACTTGCGGCGATCAAAAGCGAGGATTCCTACGGGTATAAGATCATAAAAGACGTAAAGCCGTATATCGAGCTTTCCGAATCGACCTTGTATACAATACTAAAGCGTTTGGAAGCGGCGAAAATGCTGACTGTGCGCTCGGCAGAACACGATGGGCGACTTCGAAAATATTACCGCATAACAAAGGCGGGAATTGCGCGTATCGAAGAATTTAAATCGGAATGGAACGAAATTATGTCAATATATGAGTTTGTGGCAAAGGAGGAAAAGGGCTGTGAATAAATACGAGTTTCTTGCAAAGCTGTCAAGAGAGCTTGAAGGTCTGCCCGCAGATGAAGTCAAGGAGCGCCTTAATTTTTACGCCGAAATGATAGATGACGGCGTGGAAGAAGGGCTTTCCGAGGAAGAAGCGGTAGCAAAAATAGACGATATAGACGAGCTTAAAACAGATATCCCCGAAAAATCAACGAAACGAAAAATTAAGGCGTGGGAAATAGTCCTTATTATCCTCGGCGCGCCCGTATGGCTTTCGCTTCTAACCGCCGCATTTGCAGTCGTGCTTTCCCTCTACGTTTCCGTATGGGCTGTGATAGTTTCGCTTTGGGCAGTATTCGGCGCGCTT
>JAZRTW010000079.1:0-9687 GCA_045652265.1 Eubacteriales bacterium
GATGAGATAATTTCGAGCCTTCAGGTTTCCACGCCCTCGTCTCATACCGAGGTAAGAAAGCTTTCGGGCGGAAACGTACAGAAGGTGCTCGTCGGAAGAGAGATCGCCGCCGCTCCCACGGTTTTGATGGCGGCTTATCCCGTAAGAGGTCTTGACATCAATTCTTCTTATACCATCTATAACCTTTTAACAGAACAAAAGAAAAACGGCGTTGCCGTTATATTCGTAGGCGAAGACCTTGACGTTTTGCTTGCTCTTTGCGACAGAATTCTCGTAATAAGCGCGGGTAAGGTTGCAGGCATCGTTGATGCAAGAACGGCGACGAAGGAAGAGATAGGTCTTATGATGGTCAAAACGAATACACTTGGTGAAGAAACTTCGAAAGGGGGAGATAAGGCGTGAAACAAACGGAAAAAACAAGGCGCGAGCCTCTTTTCAGAATAGTAAAGCGCGATAACCTTTCCTTTGTAACGAAGGTGCTTATATACGCGATAGCTCTTATCGGCGGGCTTTTGCTCGGCGCCGTATTATGCGCTATCTTCTCTCCAAAAGGCGAATTTATGGAATTTTTCGAAGCTCTTTATAAGGGCGCTTTTGGAACGGAGAGAAAAATTTGGATACTGCTTCGCGATATGGCTTTGCTTTTGGGTGTATCCCTTGCACTCGTTCCCGCGTTTAAAATGAAATTCTGGAACCTTGGCGGAAACGGTCAGGTGCTTATGGGCTGTCTTGCAACTGTCGCTTGTATGTATTATCTCGGCGGCAAACTTCCCGACAGCACGGTTATAGTGTTTATGATCGTATCAAGTATTCTCGTAGGCGCTGTATGGGCGGTTATTCCCGCTATTTTCAAAGCATGCTTCAATACTAACGAATCTTTGTTTACCCTTATGATGAACTATATTGCACAAGGACTCGTTATGGTATGCATCAACGCTTGGGTAAAAGGCGGCTCGGGCGTACTCACACCGCTTCCCAACGCGCATCTTCCAAAGCTTATAAACGATCACTTTTTGATAATTCTCGTATTCGTGATACTCTGCCTTTTGATGTTCGTATACTTAAAGTACAGTAAACAAGGCTACGAGATATCCGTCGTGGGCGAAAGTCAGAACACGGCAAAATATATCGGTATTAACGTCAGCAAGGTCATAATCCGCACCCTTATTATTTCGGGCGCGATCTGCGGTGTTGTAGGCCTTTTCATAGGCGGCGCGATGAACTACTCCGTAAATACGAACTCCGCAAGCAATATGGGCTTTACGGGTATTATGACGGCGTGGCTTGCAAACTTTAATCCTTTGATGATGCTTTTATCTTGCCTCTTTATCACCTTTATTTCAAAAGGTATGGTGCAGGTGCGTAAGGATTTTGCGTTTACAAACGACGCTATCGCAAACCTCGTCATCGGTCTTGTTTATTTCTGCGTTATCGCCTGCTACTTCTTTATTACTTATAAGATAGTATTTCGCAAAAAAAGCATAGGAAAGGAGAACGGCAAATGATAGTAACGTTTCTTGTCGGTGCTATTGCACTTGCAACGGTTTTTCTTTTCGGTTGCGTGGGTGAAATCATCACCGAAAAAGCTGGCCACTTAAACCTGGGTATCCCCGGAATTATGTGTGCGGGAACTGCAGGCGGTTGCCTTGGCGTATCTCTTTATATGGAATCACTTGCCGATCCGAAAAATGCGTCTTGGTTTTGGCTCGTTCTTATATCCGTAGCGCTTGCCTTCGTATTTGCGTCGGCGCTCGGCGGAATATACGGATTTTTAACGGTAACGCTTCGTTGTAATCAGAACATTACGGGTCTTGCCGTCACCATTTTCGGTACGGGCTTTACCCAATTCGTTATGGATACCTACGTTAAGAGAACTCATTTCGAAATCGCGGGAAAGCTTATCTCAAAGGGGCTTCCTTTCGCGGACGAGCTCGGCTGGTTTGGCAAGATATTCTTCTCTCACGGTGTCTTGGTATACCTGTCCATCGCTATAGCGGCAATTTGCGCGATAGTTTTAAAGAAAACGCGGCTCGGTCTTCACCTTCGTGCAGTAGGCGAAAGTCCTGCGACGGCGGACGCGGCAGGCATAAACGTCACCGCGTATAAATACGGCGCGATATTAGTCGGAAGCGGTATAGCGGGATTCGGCGGCCTTTTCTACATAATGGACTACATTAAGGGTAGCTGGGAAAACGCCTCCACTATCGAAGCGCTCGGCTGGTTATCCATCGCGCTCGTAATATTTACGCTGTGGAAGCCGCATTTCAGTATAATCGGCTCTATCGTGTTCGCCGCCCTCTATATTGCGGCGTACGTAATAAACGGCGTCACGCCTATACAGCGTGAGTTTTTGAAGATGCTTCCGTACGTAATTACGGTCGTGGTGCTTATCATCACGAGTATCATCGATTCAAAAGAAAATCAGCCCCCCGCAAGCCTCGGACTTTCCTATTTCCGAGAAGAAAGATAATCAAAAGGCGCTTCGCAACGAAGCGCCTTTTTTATGCTTAAATTGTCATAACTTGCGACGGAAAACTCTGCGGCTTTTGTCGATATTCCGATAAAGCGCCAAGAAAATGTGATACAATCTTACAGGGCACTCACAAAAACGTTTGCGGAGGAAAAGCTTTGGATAAAAAGGTCACTTACGGAACGGTAAAACAGACGTATCGCTTGGAAGATAAAGAGCGAAGCGTCTACGGAATAGCGGCATATACGGGTTGTGACGTAAACGCCGTTTACGCCTCTGCGCTTGGCATAAGCGAAGACGAAGAATCCGTAAAGGTGCTCGCAGAGCTATGCAACACGCTGGAGCTTTCGCCGATACACCTAAAGGACGTTGCGGAGGATTTTATTTACAGCCAAAAATTACATAACTAAAAAAGCTCTGTCCGAGTGGACAGAGCTTTAAATATTAGTTTTCCTTGGGTGTTACGGTGCTGATAGCCTGCTTCGAAATCTGAAGCTTATTCTTATCACTGCCGCTTTCGATTATTACGGAATCGTCCCTAACGCTTACGATGCGCCCCATAATTCCGCCGATGGTCATAACGTCGCTTCCGACTTCGAGCGAATCCATCATTGCCTTCTTTTCCTTCTCCTGCTTCTTCTGGGGCTTATACATACCGAAGTAGAAGAACGCTACCAAAATAAGAATGGGGAAGAGCATCGTTATTATTTTCATAAACGTGGACTGGGTGGGCTGATCGCCGTTTTGTTCTTGACCTTCACCGGACTGCTCTTGATTTTGTGCATTTCCTGCGCCGTCGGGCTGTGAGATTCCGCTATCGGCGTTTACTGCGAAGCAAAAGCTGAATACCAAAGCAAGTGCTACAAGCACGAGCACGATCTTTTTGATGTTTCTCATTGTTTTCTCCTTAATATTACGTTTTGTTCTTTGTTATCTTACACAATAATTTTCGATTTGTCAACCCATATCCGTGAAGATGGGCTCTTTTTCTTCCGCTTTGGACTCTTTACGCTTTTTGCGCTCTTCTTCGATTATCGGGTCTATCATATACTGCTTTATCGCGGGATATGCAGAGTAGATTCCGATAAACGACGTGAACGCGAATATAACGCCAAGCAGTATGAGTGCGCCGAGGGGAGTTGCGAAAAATACGAATGCGGCGGTCGATATCCAGCAAAGAAGCGCTCCCAAAAATCCCGCAAGGTTACGCTTTACGTTTACGAAAGCGAAGATAAGCGAGTTTTTGATTATTTTCGGTATCGACAGATTAAATGTTATCATTATTACGTAAAAATAGTTTCGCATCATAAGGTAGACGGCGCCTGCCGCAGTACCCATGACCGCGAGTAATGCGGAGGGACCTTGTCCGAAAAGAAGAAGGTAAAGATTAAGCACGAGGGACGTGATGATGAGTCCGTCGATAAAGCCCAAAACAAGCGCCTGACGCCAATTCTTCTTTATGGTGATGAAGTAATCCTTGAAGTCGCAGGGTTCTTCTCTCGTGTAGTTACGTAGCATATAAGCCATACCGACGTTGGAAAAACCGAAGGTGAAAAGGGTAAGGCAGGCGATGGCAAGGAGAATATAGCTCCAAGTGCCCGGATAGCTTCCTTCGACGGTTATTCCGCACAGACTGTAAAGGAGCGCGGCGACGGGGCCCTCGGCGTATTCCATCGCGCCGTGTATCGGGCCAAACCAAATGGAAAGAGGCGTCGGTGACGATACGGTGCCGTATCCTGCCGCGTAAAAAAGCAGGGCGAATATAGGCAGATTCATCATAACGAATATTATGTTAAGTCCGCATATACGCCAGAATTTTCTCTTTGTAAGCTTGAAAAACTTAAGAAGCGTAAATTTGTCGGAAAGCTCCGTCTTTAAGACGCCCTTTCCTTCTCTTGTCTGATCGAACATTTTTTTGAAAAGTGCCATTTTAGAAATCCTTTATATATAAATTATAACTTTAGCGCATATTTCGTGATAAGGCTCGGAAGCACGAACGAAAGCATTGACGAAGCCATAAGCAAAGAAAGCGGAATCGCAAATAAGCTCATATAGGAAAAAACGAATTTGACGCTTAATATATCCTTAACGCATCGGTTTTGATCGAGGTTATTTTTGCGAAAGACCTGCGCTTCCGTCGCAAAAAGCGCAAGCGCAAGCGATGAAAGCAAAAATGCGAAAACGTAAGCCGCGCAAAGATAAATGTTGCCGCTTTTATACATAAGACAAGCAATACCGCCCGAAAAGAATCCCTGAAAAGCCAAAACTATATGCGGATATAAGGAAGGCGTTATCGAAAATCCCGCAAAGAAGCATATAAGCGCTCCCACGAAGGCGGGAACGAAGGCTTGCAGTGAGCCCGTGAGCATATTCGTGTTTTTAAAGTATTCCGTAAGGTTTTCGTAGCTTGCCGCCACTATGGAGTCGTCTGCGCCTTTAAATAAAAACACCGCAAGAGAAAGTCCGCACACGGCGACAGCTGAGTACGCGGTGAGTGTTGCGCCCTTCGTGTAGGCGTATTGCTTTGCCGCTTTTTTTATACCGATGTCGTAGCTTGTCTGTAATTTTGTAATGTTGTCCATACACGTATCCTTTACTTTTTGTTTCATTTAAGGATATGTACGGTGCTTATGATATATGCTTATTTCGAAAGCTCTCTTGCTCTTTTTTCGCAGGCGTCGAGCGCGTCTTTAATAACGGTTTCGATGTTGTGCTTATGTAGCTGTGCAAGAGCTTCGAGCGTCGTTCCGCCGGGAGAGGAAACGTCTCTTATGAGCTCCTCGGGGCTTTTTTCACTGCTCCTTAAAAGGTCGGCGCTTCCCGAGAATGCGGAGCAAACGAGTTCCTTTGCCTCTTTTTCGGAAAAGCCCTTTTCCTTTGCCCAATCGCACATAATTTTAATAAAGAGGAAAACGTACGCGGGACTGCTTCCGCTTAAAGAGATGACGGGGTTGAGCTTATCCTCGCTCATCGTGCAGACCGTTCCGAGTTTTTCAAACATTTTGCAAACGGCTTTGAAGTCCTCGTCCTTTACGTTTTCGTTTTTGGTAATTGCCGCCGTGCCCTCTCCTATAAGCATAGGCGTATTCGGCATAACTCTTATGACTGCCGCACCCGTAAGGAAGCTTTCTATGTGCTTTGTCGTAATGCCCGCCGCGATGGTGACGATAGTTTTGTTTTCAAAATTTTCGCCCGCAAGTTCTGCGAGCACGTCGTCCATATTCTGCGGCTTTACGGATAAAAAGAGGTAATCCGCAAAGTTTAAAGCGTCCTTTGCGCTCTCGCACTTGTATACGCCGACCGTTTTGAACGCAAGCGATTTAGCCTCGTCCTTGTCGTATACCTTAATATGCTCGCAGTCAAGCTCTCCGCTCATCAAAAGCCCGTTTGCGATTGCGCGGCACATATTTCCCGCGCCGATAAATGCGATATTTTTCATATTATTCCTTTCCGGCGAGCTTCTTCGATACTATGTCAAAGCCGCCCAAGAAGATTATTATTCCGAAGATATATACAACGAATGAAGTAATGCTGATATAGATATTCACGGGGAACGCCGCAGTGCGAACCTTGATGAAGAAATGCAAAAGCTCGTCACTTATTATATCAGTATGATAGCCTACCGCCGAGCCTATCTGCGAGACGGCAATAATAGCCGCGCCCCACAAGAGATGTCCTTTTACGTAAAGCGGACGTCGGCTGAAGTTTTGATTTACGTATTTAATCTGTGACGTTGTTATCAATAAAACGATAGCAAGGAACACGCCTTTTATAACGGGGAACAAAACGGAAAAGACCTTTACTCCCCACGGGTCGTCCATACCCGTCGCGGCATAGAAATCGCCGTAGGAGTAGGCTTGTATTCCCAAAGCAACCGCCGACAAAAGCGCGTAAACGGAGCTTGTCGTTATAAGCGTTTTGAAAAGCGGAAGCGACTTTCTGAAATATACGAAAGCTATTATAAGGAGCACTGCGGTTATTAGGTCGGGGAAGAAGTCTGTCGCGTCGAGGAACAGATCTCCGCCGAAGACGAGAGCGGCGAGCATAAGCTTGTAAAAGCCGTCGTAGCGTACGCTGCGCATAACGTCGGGGTTATCCGAAAATTTATTTCTGTACGCCTCCCAAAGTCTTTCCGTAAAAAAGTTGTCGCGTTTTACGCCCTTTAAATATTTTGACGCGATGCAGAACCACGATATGCCGAGGATAGTGCCTAAAAAGAGGCAGATCGCGATAAGCATAAGGCGAAGGCCCGAATTTTCCACCTGCTTATAGCTTCCGTCGATATTCAAGGTGTAGGCAAGCGTGGTAAGCTCGGGGATAAGCGTCAGCACGCAGTGCACGGCAAAGAAGATATAGGTGAACACAGAGAACGTGTCAAGCCCCTTGAATATCGCTTTACGGCGCGGAAGAGCGACGTATTTTACCGCGTGCAAGCGTTCTGCTCTCATAAGGCGCTTGTATTCCGCGCTTTGCTTGTTTTTTACGCTGTGCTCGTACGAGAGGGGCTTTCTTACGGGCGCAAAGCGGCCAAGCAGTTTTACGCGCGTGCGCTTTTGGCTGTCTTCGTACTGATAGCCGAGGTTTGCAAAGCCGTCAAAAAGATTTTTGAACAGCAATATACCGAAAATAAGCTCTATCACGAGAAAAATAAGCGTTGCGGTCGTGATGTTACTTGACTGCGCGTCGCTGTAATCAGTGAGGCAAAAGAGCAAAGCTACGGGTTTTGCAAGATTTACGATAGCCATAACGAGCGCGTAATGAGCGCACTTTGCCATATAGCCGTCTATGCGCTTTAGCTTTGCAAGTCCCGCAAAAATAAGGAGATAGCCTATAAAGTCGGGGAATATATCCACGACGTTCACGGTGGGTACTATTAAAAAGAACAAACCTGCTAAAATAAGTGAAAATCCCACAAGCCTACCTCCTTTGTTTTTTATTCTTCGGTTTCGCCTGCTCCGCAGCACTTTTTATATTTTTTGCCGCTTCCGCAGGGACAGGGATCGTTTCTGCCGACCTTTTCGGTCTTTCTTACGGGCTCTTTGCGAAGTGTTGCGTCTCCGCCTGCAGCCTGTGCTTCTTTTAAGCGCTCTGCGGCTTTGCCTTCGCCCGTTATCTTCGCAACGGCTACTCGTTTTGCCGCGTCGCTTCCGTCGGGACGGGGCATAATGCGAAGGAGCATATTTACCGTATCGTCGCAGATGGCACTTACCATCTCGTCGAACATCGCGCCTCCCTCGTTTTTGTATTCGATAAGCGGATTATGTTGCGCGTACGCGCGAAGGCCTATGCCGCTTTTCATATCGTCCATTGCGTCGATATGCTCCATCCACTTCTCGTCTACGTTGCGAAGGAGTATATTACGCTCTATCTCTCTGAAGACGTCTGCGCCGAAAAGCGCTTCCTTTTCTTCGTAGAGAGCGTGAGCCTTTTGTATGATATCATCTGCAAGCTCGTCTTTGTCGAGGGAGTTGAGTTCGTCTAAAGTGAACTCAAAGTCTTCCTTCTTGCAAATAGCGGGGAAGGCGGCAACTAGACTGTCAAAGCTCCAAGATTCACACTCGTCACCGACAAAGCAGGTGTATACATGGCCGCGTACGCTGTCGTCCACCATTTTGAGTATCTTTTCTTTGAGATTTTGACCGTCGAGCACCTCGCGTCTTTGATCGTATATGATAGTACGCTGTTGGTTCATTACGTCGTCGTACATAAGCACGTTTTTACGGCTCTGGAAATGTACGCCCTCAAGACGCTTTTGCGCGCTTTCTATCGAGCCCGAGAGTATCTTCGCGTCGATAGCTTGGTCTTCGGGGAGTCCGAGAGCGTTTACGACGCCTTGCACTCTTTCACTTCCGAAAAGCCTCATTAAATCGTCCTCAAGCGACATATAGAAGCGCGACACGCCGGGGTCACCCTGACGTCCGCTTCGTCCGCGAAGCTGGTTGTCGATACGTCTGCTTTCGTGGCGCTCCGAGCCGATGATGCAAAGTCCGCCCGCAGCCCTTACCTTTTCGGCTTCGGGACGTATCTCGTCTGCGTATTTTTCGCAAAGCTCTTTGTAGGTCTTACGAAGCGAGAGCTTTTCTTCGTCGTCCGTTGAATAAAAACGCATCGACTCCGCTATCTGTTCTTCGGTAAGTCCCATCTTACGCATCTCGTTTTTCGCAAGAAACTCGTTGTTACCGCCGAGCTTGATATCAGTTCCGCGTCCCGCCATATTCGTGGCGATGGTGACTGCGCCGTATGTGCCTGCCTGGGCGATTATCTCCGCTTCTTTTTCGTGGTATTTTGCGTTTAGCACGTTATGTGGGATACCGCGCTTTTTAAGCATTGCGGAGATAAGCTCACTTTTGTCGATGGAGACGGTGCCTAAAAGTACGGGCTGTCCGTTTTTGTGGCACTCTTCCACTCTGTCGCATATTGCGTTATACTTTCCGTTTAAGGTCTTGTATACCGTGTCGGGCATATCCTTTCTTGCAAGAGGCTTATTCGTGGGTATCTCAACGACGTCGAGATTATAGATCTCTCTGAACTCGTCTTCTTCCGTAAGCGCCGTACCCGTCATACCCGAGAGCTTCGAATAAAGTCTGAAGAAATTCTGGAAAGTGATGTTTGCAAGGGTTTTGTTTTCCTTTTGAACTTCAACCTTTTCCTTTGCTTCGATAGCTTGGTGCAGACCGTTTGAATAGCGTCTTCCGGGCATAATTCTTCCCGTAAAGCCGTCGACGATAAGGACCTTGTTATCCTTAACGATATAGTCCACGTCCTTTTGCATTATGGCTCTTGCGCGAAGCGCTTGATTAATATGGTGGGAGAGGGTGCTGTTTTCTGCATCGGAAAGGTTATCGACCTTGAAGTGCTCCTCCGCCTTCTTAACGCCTGCGCCCGTAAGCACTACGCTTTTTGCCTTTTCGTCAACGATATAGTCGGAGTCGCTTTGGGTATCGAAATCCTGCTTTGCGTCAAGCTCCTTGATGTAAAATCCTTTGAGCTTTGCTACGAATTTATCCGCAAGGCTGTAAAGCTCCGTCGATTTTTCTCCTCTTCCCGAGATGATGAGAGGGGTTCTGGCTTCGTCTATTAAAATAGAGTCAACTTCGTCCACTATGGCAAAGTTATGCCCTCTTTGAACGAGGTCGCCTTTTTCTATTGCCATATTGTCGCGAAGATAGTCAAATCCGAATTCGTTATTTGTACCGTAGGTTATGTCTGCACCGTAC
>JAZRTW010000080.1:0-2850 GCA_045652265.1 Eubacteriales bacterium
TTAAAGCTATAAGCGGCATAGCAATCATCATAGTATATATCGACATTGCCACCTGATAGCCGTAAACTCTGAAAGCAAAGCCTATCTTATTTTTCATTTTGGTTAACATATCTACACCTCAAAATCAAATTTAATTTCAAAATCCTTGCCGTTTAAATACGAAAGAACTTTATAATCGTTCATTAGCTTGAATGAAAGCTTATACGCGCACAGCGCTTGATGAATAAAACCGTTTTTCTTATCCGTGGCATAGCTTTTACCGTACTTGCCGTCACCTATTATACTGTGCCCGATATACGCAAGCTGTGCTCTTATCTGATGAGTTCTGCCCGTTTGAAGCTCGACTTCCAATAAAGACGCCGTATCACCGTTTTTCAGCTTACAGCTTTTTATAAATTCATATTCAAGTACAGCAGTCTTTCCGCTTAATATAGGCTTTTCGTAAACCTTTACTTCTTTTGTTTTTTCATTCTTTAAAAGAAAATGTTTTAACGTATCGCGCTTCTTTGAAGGAATACCGTGCACAAGCGTCATATAACGCTTTACGGCTTCGCGGTTTTTGATAATATCGTTCATTTCGCGAAGTGCTTCGGCGTTTTTTGCGGCAATAACGATACCTTTTGTATTTCTGTCAAGTCTGTTACAAAGTGCAGGTGTAAAACTTTGCTCCGATTCGGGAGCATACTCGCCCTTATGGACGAGATAAGCTATAACGTTATCAATTACCGTGTAATTCTTCTGCTTTTCATCAGGGTGCACGCTGACGCCGCTAGGCTTATTTATTAAAATAATATTTTCATCCTCGTAGACAACGTCAAGTGTACCCTCTTCGTAAACAAATTCGTTTTTTATATTATCCTTTTCGAGAAATTCGTCGTTTACGTAAAGATTTAAGACGTCGTCTTTTTTTAACATTACCGAACCGTCAGTACAATGTTTCCCGTTAAGTCTTACGCATTTTTTTCGTAAATATTTATATATTAAAGATGAGGGGATCTCGGGCATGAGCTTTTTCAAAAACTTATCAAGTCTTTGGTTTTCATCGTTCTTTTTAATTACAAATTCTCTCATACGTCCTCCTTCTCATTATATTATATCACTTTTTTCGCTAAAGACAAGATATTTAACGAAAATTGCGATAATTAGCTATTGCATTTTATTTGAATTTACAATATAATACAAACATTATATTGTTTGAGGTATTAGATGAAATATATTACCGTTGCTTTGGGAATGATGCCGACAAATTCCTATATAATCTATGATGAAAGCACAATGAACGCTGCCATTATCGATCCTGCCGCCGACTGTGCAAAAATAGAAAGATATCTTGACAGATATTCTTTGAATCTTAAATTTATTCTCTTAACGCACGGCCACGCCGACCATATCGGAGCAGTAAACGAAATTAAGAAAAAAACAGAAGCGAAGCTCGTTATGACAAATGAGGATATCGATATGATATCCGAGCCATTATATAACGAGTCAAATCTCATATTCGGTTATGAATATACTATTGAAGATTATCCCGATATAATATTGAATGACGGCGACGTGCTGAATTTTGACGGAGTCTTTATAGAATGCGTTCATACACCGGGCCACACGAAAGGAAGCTGTGTGTATTTATGCGAAGACATTATGTTCAGCGGTGACACACTGTTTTGTCAAGGATTCGGCAGGACAGACCTTTACGGAGGCAACGGAATCGAGCTCGTCAATTCCCTAAAAAAGCTCTATAAAATGGACAAAAACTTTACCGTATTACCCGGTCACATGTCACCCACCAAACTCGACGATGAGCGCAATTTATTTTGGTAATATCAACTGTAAACTAAAACTACCCGAGTAAGAGAAATCTCTTATTCGGGTAGTAATTTTTATACTTATTTCTTCAAAGCAATAGCTTTTCTTGCATTTTTGACGATATTTGCGGCATCAAGTCCGAATACGTGCAAAAGCTCCTCTGCTTTTCCGGATTTGCCGAAAGTATCGTTGACGCCTACGCGTACAACGGGAACGGGGCATGCCGACTCGCAAACTACTTCCGAAACGGCCGATCCAAGTCCACCGATGATAGTGTGCTCTTCAGCCGTAACGATCGCACCGGTCTCTTCAGCCGCCTTGATAATAATGTCTTTATCTATCGGCTTAATGGTGTGAATGTTGATAACTCTTGCGTTAACACCCTCGCTTGCAAGTGTTTCAGCAGCAATGAGAGCTTCATTTACCATGAGTCCCGTAGCGATAATGGTAACGTCTTTTCCGTCTTTCAAAAGCGAACCCTTACCTACTTCAAATTTATAATCAGGACGATCATTAATTACGGGTACTGCAAGTCTACCGACTCTTAAATACACGGGGCCATCAATTTCGATAGCCGCCTTTACAGCAAGGCGCGTTTCAACTGCATCGGAAGGACAAATAACCGTCATTCCGGGAATCGTCCTCATAAGAGCAAGGTCTTCGTTGCACTGGTGAGTTGCACCGTCTTCGCCGACGCTGATTCCCGCGTGAGAAGCACCGATCTTTAAATTAAGGTGTCCGTAGCCTGCACAATTGCGAACCTGCTCAAAAGCTCTTCCTGCCGCAAACATAGCAAAAGAGCTTGCGAAAACCTTTTTACCAGTTGCAGCGATACCTGCAGCAATGCTAATCATATTCTGCTCTGCGATTCCGCAGTCATAAAATCTTTCGGGGAATGCCTTTTTAAATACGCCTGTCTGTGTAGCGGCGGCAAGGTCAGCATCCATTACGATAAAATCGTCACGTTCAGCTCCCAATTCTGCAAGAGCGGCACCAAAGCCTGCTCTGGTAGCAACCATTTTTACATCTGCCATTTTCTTTTCC
>JAZRTW010000081.1:0-10732 GCA_045652265.1 Eubacteriales bacterium
GGTATTATAAAAGAGGATTCCGCTGTTTCTAATCGGAGAATCGTAAGGCACTAAAGCGCACTCGCCGAGCATACAAGCACATTCGTCCGTCTTTATCATTTCTTCGAGAAGGGATTGATTTTTTTCGGCAAATACCTTTACAGCCTTGCCTTTTTCAAACCATATCTTAAAATTATCAATGATCTGTCCCTGATATGAAAGCGGTTTTGTGGATACGACAACTCCTTCGGCGGTATTTTTATCAGGTGACGTGAATACCTCTTCGGACGGAATGTTGGGATTATAGGTCACGCCCGAAATCGTATCGTCTGCGCCCGCGTGGAATTTGACGTTTTTGAGAAGTCCGACCGTAAGATCCGTTCCGTTTGCGGATTTATAATGCAATTTTTTGAGATTAAGCGCGTTAAGGTAATCGCATCTGCTCTTTAGGTCGGCGTTGTGAGCGTCCCAATTTGCAATAGCGTCACCCTTTGCGCGTGAAGTTTCAAGTATGGCGTCCCAAAGCATTTCTACGGCAACCGATTGTCTTACGTTCGGGAAAAGCTTCTTTGCCCACGCCTTACCGGGAACTGCGGCGATACACCACTGATGCTTATTTTCCATCGTATCGGTAATCGGCTTTTTAACCGCGCGTATCTTTTGCATTGCCTTTGCGTATTTCTTTTGGTTGATTCCCGCAAGACCGTCGGGATCGCTTGACTCAATGTATATCATTGCAGGCAAAACGTCCGCCATATGCTTTAGTTTTGCTATCTCCCAATCGTAAACGGTTGACAAGAGCTTCTCGGTCTTATATCTTACCGCAAGTTTGGTAAGCGGCTGATAGCCCCAATTCATAATAACCTCGCCGGCGCCAGCCTTATAGCACTCGTCAACGAGAATTTTCACAAATTCATACTGATCTACTTCGGCAGTTATCACTACGGGCTGTTTTTTCTGTACGTTAGCGCCCTTTCTTACGATAAGTCTTGCATACTGTCTCTGTTTCGTTATATTCATAGTTTTTCCTTTCTTGCTCTTATACGCGAAGATATCGGCTTCGCCTTGTCTATTATTATGCACTATATGACGGATATTGTCAAGGACAAGACTTTTTGATATCATTCAATTTTGCCTAAATATATACATAATTTTATGATTCTCACGTTGTATACTTAATATGCAAACCGGTGAAAACAGTGCGTTTTTTCCCTCTTTTCTTTTTCCGCACTGTTTTATACAGCTCGAATTTTCCCGTTCGGCTGTAATAATACTTTCCCCCATTCCGAAAGACCGCCCGTTTTATAGCGGGCGGTCTTTCATTTTTTCGGTATATACGTCATTTGTCTTGACATTCCCTAAACTTTGCTATAAAATATATATAATATTATAAATAGGTGATTTATTATGAAAAAAATCTTGAAATCCATTATTTTGCTCGTTCTTTGCGCTGTTTGCGCGCTTTCACTTCTCACATCCTGCAAAAAAAGTGCCGACAGCATTAAAGCTCCCGCCGGATTTGCCGTATGCACGTCCGACGTAACGGATTGCTATTTCTTCTATCCCATGTCCGTTTGGCTTCCCTCCGAATCTGCAGGATTTTTGAGCCTTGTAAAAGCAGATCACACTACCGATAACTCAAGCGTAGTCTTGAACTCCTGGGAAGTCGAAGTACCTCTCGGCAGCAGCGAAGACAGTTATATGAGCCTTAAGGAATATTGGAACGGTATTCCCAAAGGTGAAGCCATAAGCAACGTTCAAAGCTTTGACGGATACGTAAAAACTCTTGAAGCGCTCGTAAACGATTATACCGTCGTTTCTGATGAAGAGATCAAGGTCGGAGACTACGACGCATACAGCGTTGTATATACGGGTGATATTGCGGGTGCAGAGCTTAAAGTTAAGCAAGTATGCATAGCCGTTCCCAAAGGAAACCGCACCGTTATATACGGCTTCACCTATACTTCCTCACCCGACAGCTACGAATACAATATCGTTGCCGTCAATGAAATGATAAACAGCTTTTCACTCAAATGAAGATATTACTTGCATCGGGCTCTCCGAGAAGAGCCGCACTTTTATCCGAAGTCGGTATGGATTTCAGGGTAGTCGTAACGAATGCATCGGAAGACTTTGACAAGTCCTTGTCTGCGGAGCTTATTTCGGAACGTATAGCACAAAGAAAAGCTCTCGCCGCGCTTGAATACGCAGATGACGACGAGTACGTTATAGCAGCCGACACAAGCGTTGTCGTAGATAATAAGATCTTGGGAAAGCCCAAAGATGCCACAGATGCGCGAAGAATGCTCACACTTCTTTCCGGCAGAAGCCATATCGTCTATACGGGAGTCGCCGTAATACACAAGGGAAAGACCGTTACGGCGCACGAAAGCACTTTAGTCGAATTTGAAAAGCTTGATGATGAGCTTATAAACAGGTATATAGCCACAAGTGCCCCTTTCGATAAAGCAGGTTCTTACGGAATCCAAGGCTACGGTCAAGCTCTCGTGAAAGGCATAAAAGGCGATTATTTTAACGTGATGGGATTACCGCTTAATCTGCTTTTTAAAATACTGAAAAACGATTTTAACGTTTCCCCTCTCTCGTGGTTCTAAATAAACAAGGATACGGAGTTTTTATATGTCAAGAAATATAGGCATAGATCTCGGAACGGCGAATACTCTCGCATACGTAAAAGGAAGTGGGATATCTTTGCGTGAACCGAGCCTTATCGCTGTAAACAAGCGTTTCGGCAAAGTAGTTGCAATAGGATCGCAGGCTAAAGATATGCTCGGTAAAACGCCTGAAGATATAGAAGTATACCGTCCCTTGAAAAACGGCGTTATAGCCGAATTCGGCATTTCCAAGCACATGCTCAAGCTCTTTGTAGACAGAGTTTCAAAAAACAATAACTTCTTCCTTCGTCCCGACATCATTCTCTGCGTGCCTTACGGAATAACGGAGGTCGAACGTATCGCCGCTTTGGATGCCGCACTTGAAGCGGGTGCGCGTAACGTAGCGCTTATTGAGGAGCCCGTTGCCGCAGCAATAGGCGCCGGTATTGACACGACCGTACCTAGAGGCTCGCTTATAGTGGATATCGGAGGCGGAACGACGGAGGTTGCCGTACTTTCATTCGGCGGAATCGTTATTTCGCAATCAATAAGAGCCGCAGGCGACAGAATGAATGAGGCTATAGCCGCAGAAGTACAAAGAAAATTCGGCGTGCTTATAGGCGAATCCATAGCCGAAGATATAAAAATAGCGATAGGAAGCGTTCACCCCTACGTTGACCGCGGCAGTATGGACGTTATCGGCAGAAGCGTGACGACGGGACTTCCCGAAAAAATCACGGTGAGCTCCGCAGATACGGAAGAAGCGCTTCGCGATATAATAGCGGAGCTTGCAGACGCAGTAAGAAAGACTTTAGAGGCAACTCCTCCCGAACTTTCAAGCGACATACTCGACGACGGAATAATTCTCGCAGGCGGCGGTGCAATGCTCGGCGGACTTGAAAAGCTCCTTCGCGAAATGACAGGGCTTCCCGTTAAAGTGGCAAAATCGCCGGACGAAAGTGTCATAAGAGGTATCGGCACGGTCATTGAAGACATAAACTCATACAAATCATTACTAAATTACATTAAGTAAAACAAAGGTATCGGATATGAAGGGTATTTTTAAAAATGCATTTTTCATAATAACGCTTGCCGTAGCAGTAGTACTGTCGGCGAGCTCTCTTGCCATACGCCTAGGCGGAAAAATGTCCTTCATAGATAACGCAATCGGAACTGTGCTTGCTCCGTTTGAAAAAGCAAGTAAGAGCATTGAAGGCTTTTTTTCGAATATAAGCGGCTATTTTATGGACTATAACGCACTTAAAGACGAAAACGAAGCTCTTAAAGAGCAGATCAAATCCATGGAAGAAGACGTAGAAAGATCCGACGAACTAAAACGCGAAAACGATTGGCTCTATAACTTTCTCGAATTAAAACGCTCGTCAAGTAATTACGACTTCGAAAAAGCAAACGTTATTGCCTACAGTCAAATTAACTACCTTGCGGCGTTTACCATCGACAAGGGCAGTATAGACGGCGTAAAAAAGGGTATGCCCATCATAACCGACCAAGGTCTTGCGGGCATAGTAACTGACGTTGCCTTAAATCACGCGATATGCACGTGCGCCGTAAACCCGAACTTTACGGTAAGTGCGTACGCCGAAAGAGTCGTGCTCGAAGGCGAAGAAAACGTCACCGTAAAAAGCGCGGAAAGCATCGTTGCAACGGGTAACTTTATGGATGCCGCAAGCGGCTGTATGAGAATAGAATATATTGGCGACACGTCCGAAATTGAGGTCGGAGATAAGATAATGACCTCCGGTGCGGGTGGTGTCTATCCCCGAGGTATTTCCATAGGCGTAGTCGTGGATATTCTAAACGATGAGTACAGCCAAAGCAGATACGCTCTCGTAAAGACCACAGTTGACATCAACACCGTTGAAAGCGTTATGATAGTGACGGACTTTACAGGAAAGGCGGTGCTTGATTAATGAGATTTTCCGCAAATTCTGTTTTGAAGCATTTACTTTATTCTCTCATACTCGTCTTATTCGTTATCATTCAAGCAGTATTTTTCGCAAAGCTTGAAATATTCGGGGCGCGTCCGCAACTCGTATTGCTCTACGTATGCACTCTGTCATTTTTTGAAGGTGCAAAGTCGGGTGCTGTTTACGGACTTATCGGCGGCTATCTTATCGATATCGTATGCGGTGGCGGCGTGTTCTTCTCGGCTGTGATATATATGCTTATGTGCTACCTTGCCGCTTACGCCGTTGAGCTTTACTTTAGCGACGGATTCCTACCGTTTTTGGCGATAAGTGCGGTATTTATGATAGCGAAGCATTCGCTTGATGTCGTGGCAATACTTACTACGTATAAGGCGTTTAACTTCTTCAAAACGCTTTGGTACGTATTACTTCCCGAAACGCTTTATACACTTCTTGCGGCAGCGGTTATCTTCTTCCCCATTCGCCTCTTATGCAGTGCGATGAATAAAGAGTATTTACAGTAAAAAATGAAGCCTTTGGACGTTTATCCAAAGGCTTATATTTTTTATTTTCCTACGCAAAAGCGGGAGAATATGGTATTTACGACGTCCTCGCTTACTGCTTTGCCGCTACAGCCGTCTAAAGACGCCACAGCTTCTTCGCAAAGGCTTCCCGCTATAGTCTGCTCACCGTCGGCAGATAACAGCTCTATCGCCCTTGTAATGCTTTCTTTAGCCACGCTTAACGATGCGTTTCTCTCGGCACTCGTGACTATCGGGCTCGTGCCGAAATCAAGGCTTTCGTCTAAAAATAGCTTACGAAGCGTCTTTTCTATCATAGCAGAGCTTTCTTGATCTCTCGCGCTTATACATATCACGTTTTCAAAGCTTTGCGATATTTCATCAAGAGGAACTGTGCTTTCGTCTGCTTTATTGACTATCGCAAGCACGGTCTTCGAGCTTTCCTTGAGTTTATTTATCAAATCTCTGTCGTCGCTCGAAAGCTCTCTCGTGCCGTCGAACACAGCGAATATTAGCTCTGCTCCTTCTATAGCGGAAAGGCTCAAATTTACGCCTATGCTTTCAACGACGTCGTCCGTCTTTCTTACGCCCGCCGTATCCGAAAGCTTGAGTAAAATATCACCGAGGACGACCTCTTCGCTTATAATATCGCGCGTCGTACCCGCGATATCCGTCACTATTGCACGTTCTTTCTTGCAAAGAAGATTTAACAGCGTTGATTTTCCGACGTTGGGAGTTCCGACTATTGCTGTTGAAATTCCTACGCTTACCGCCATACCGCTTCTGTAGCTTTTGCAAAGTGTGTCGATCTCATCTCTTACCTCGGTGAGTCTTTCCGCCATTTCTGACGCTGACAGATCGTAAAGTTCTTCGTCGGGGTAATCAATATATACGTATACGGAAGCAAGTATTTCTTTTAGCTCGTCGGAGATTTCCGATATTTTCTTGTCCAAAGTGCTGTGGATATTGGAATTTGAAATAGCAACCGCCGCTTTTGTTTTTGCGTGAATAAGCTCCCCGACTGCCTCTGCCGCCGTAAGCGTCAGCTTTCCGTTAACAAACGCACGCTTCGTAAATTCGCCTGCAAGCGCTTGACGTGCGCCGCATATAAAGCATTGCTCTAAAACGAGGCTTGTACAAAGTGCGCCGCCGTGGCAGTATATCTCCACCGTGTCTTCACCCGTAAAGGAGTTCGGCGCTTTGAAATAAGCACACATACAGTCATCAATGTTGCCGTCGTTACCTTTTACTATACATCTGTAAAGTTTTGCGGGAGTAAGTTCTGAAAGCGGACGTTTTTTATACGTTTGAAGCATTTTTTCCGCGACTTCAAGGCTTCCCTCTCCGCTTATGCGTATGACGGCAACGCCGCCCGTTCCGCGCGGTGAGGATACCGCCGCTATCGTGTCATTTAAAAAATCCATAATGTTCACCTAAAATAAAAGCAAAGCTCTTAAATGCCGAGCTTTGCTTTCTTTTTTGCCGTATTCGGCATATTTTTTATTTTCCGGGTGCCGTATATCTGTCGTAGCAACCGTCGGAGGCAGAGTATTCGGGTCTTTCAACCTTATACTTATCGTCGTATCTATCGCCTCTTGCATAGCCCTTTTCGGGATATATAACGACCTTTCTGCCGAGGTCTGTTCCGACTGAACGAGTCGTCACGCCTTCGATGTTCTGAATTCTTGAGTGAATTATCCTTCTCTCATAAGGATTCATAGGCTCTAAAGTTACGTTTCTGCCACTTGCGAGCGCTTTTTTTGCCATTCTGTCGGCAAGCTTGTTAAGCGTTTCTTCTCTGCGTGCTCTGTAATTTTCGACGTCAATGTGAATTCTGCGGTTATCAGCCTTCTCGTTTTCGCAAACGATATTTGCAAGGTATTGAATCGAATCAAGCACCTCGCCGTGATGTCCGATTATAACACCGAGATTTTCACCGACTATCTCGATATATACGTCTTCCTTGTCGCTCTTTACAAGCTTTGCGCTTGCGGTAAGCTTCATATCAGCAAGTATCATATCAACGAAGGAAATAACAACGTCTACGCCCTTCTCATTGGTACTAACCGATTTTTGCTCCGCTTTCTCGGCAGCTTCCTTTACCTCGGGCTCAAAGACAGAGCTTGTCTGCTTTGCGGGCTTGGTATTATCTTCGTAGCTTACCTTGAATTTGGGGTCTTGTGCACCGAAGCCTAAAATTCCTTTTTTGGCGGCTTCGATCATTTCACAGTTTAATTTCTCCGCATCGACACCGAGTTCGAGGGCAACTCTCTCCTTTGCCTGCCTCTCGGTTTTGGCGGTTACAATTCTTTCTTCTATCAAAATTACACCTCACCGGGATTTCTATTTATCGTCTTTGAGAGTTCCCTTCGAAATTTCGGGGAGCTCTTTTGCCGTTGTTTCAATAGGCTCGTCGTTTAGATAGCTCTTGCTCTTTTTCTTCTTGCGATTATCCTTCTCCATAGAATGATATTCAGCTTCGATCTGTTCTGCGGAAGGGATAGGATAAAGCTTGGAAAGGAGAATCGTCTGTCCTACTTGAATTACGTTGGACATCATCCAATAAAAGCCTACCGCACCGGGAACGATATACGCAATATATACGCTGAACAAAGGCATTATCATATCCATAACCTTCAAAGAAGCACCTGCATCCGTACCGTTTTGCGCGGCGGGAACTCCGTTGAACTTCTTCGATATTTTCGTGGAAAGGAATGATAAAATACCCGAAAGTACGGGAATAAGCAAAAGCCAGTTGAAAAATTTAGGTCTTTCGAGAAGGTCGAGTCCGAAAAGACTGCAGTTGAAATCCTTTAACTCCGTAACGCCGGGTATAGCACTTTCAAGAGCTTTTGCGGCTTCGGGATCGTTTTCGCTTACAGCCTTATAGCTTTGTATGAAGTCGATCTCATCGTAAGTGGAATTATTCGTATCGGCGGTAAACCAACCGCCCTTTACTGCATTTTTAATAGCTTCTTCACGGTACTTGCTGATCGTCTTTTTGCCGCCGAAATCGGAAAGATCTTCCTCTGCTCCGGTTTTTTCGTTGATAACGGTACCGTCTGACTTAATTAAAATAGGATCACTGAAATTAAAGGCATTTTTGCTGATATATTCCTCAACAACGTTATGCTCGCCGTCAGTATTGAGAAGTCTTATATCACTGTTGTAAATGTTCGGCACAACGTAGGTCACGGGAGCGGTGACTACCCAGAACAAAATGAGAATAACGGGAAGCTGAATTAGCAAGGGTAAGCAACCGGAGAAGGGTGAATAGTTCTCCTCACGGTAAAGCTCCATTATCTCCGTATTGAGCTTTTCTTGTGTCACCTTATCGTTACGTCCCTTGTACTTATTTCTTATCTTCATTTCCTTGGGACGAAGCTTTGCCTGTGCGATCATTCCTTTTTGCTGTTTGATGCCGAAAGGAAGAAGGATCACTCTGATAACCAAAGCGAAAACGATAATCGCAATAGCGTAACTATGCGTTAAAGCATAGCTTCCGCGAAGCAAATAGCCAAAAGGCGCTTTGATCCAATCAAATATGCCTGCTACTACAGTTAAATCAATCATAGATATTTCCTTATAGTTTTTTTACCCGTTACGGTACGGGATCGTAGCCACCCTTCGAAAAAGGATGGCACTTAAGTATTCTTTTGAACGCGAGAAATGAGCCCTTCAGGGCGCCATAGCGCTCAAGAGCCGTAAGTGCGTATTGAGAACAAGTCGGTTGAAAGCGACAGCAAGGCTTATGGAGGGGTGAAATATACTTTCTGTAAAATTTTACAATAGCTATTAGAAGCTTTTTCAAAAGATTCACTCCCCGCTTATAAGCAAGTCAAGCTTTTTTAAGGCATAAGACAGGTCGGCAAAGGCTTCGGGCGTTTTCACCCCCAAAAGTCTTCCCCGTGCCACAAGTATTATGTCGTAGCCGCAAGGCACTCTGTCGCAAAGCTCTCTGTACGCTTCGCGCATTACGCGTCTTGCTCGGCTTCTTTCTACCGCTTTTCCGTATTTTTTTGAGACGGTAAGTCCCAAAGCGGAAGGCTTTTGCCCGTCCTTTTTACGCTTTAACGCATATACCGCAAGAGTTTTCGTAGCAAAACTTTTCCCCTGCCTATAGGCACGGGAAAAGACCGAGCTTCTCTTGACGTTGACGATTTTACTCACAACTTAATGTGTGAGACGGATACGTCCCTTTGCGCGTCTTGCCTTGAGAACCTTTCTGCCGTTTGCAGTTCTCATTCTCTTTCTGAAGCCGTGCTCCATCTTTCTGTGTCTCTTCTTGGGCTGATATGTTCTTAACATAACTGTACCTCCATAATAATTATTATTGTTTATTTTATTTCGTTGCGGTGAAATACAGAGCAGTAGCCGCTACGGTCTGTAAATAATGCGGCCGGGTTTCACGCACAACACATCAGTTTACATTTATACCACAAATCTCGGCGTTTGTCAAGGCTTATTTGTGATAAAGCTTTTTTGTTTGGTATCTCGGCTCGCAAGTCAAGTTGATTCCGAGCTTTCTGTACACGTCGCTGTCGACTGTTGCCAAAATTACGCTTGAATGAGCTTGGCAACCTTTGAGCTTGTCCATTGAATCCATCGCTTTTTTAGCTTCGGGATTCGTGGCTGCACATATTGCAAGAGCAACTAAAACCTCGTCGGAGTGAAGTCTCGGGTTATGATTACCGAGTCTGTCGACCTTTAGATGTTGGATAGGCTCGATGATCTCGGGAGCTATAAGAGTTACGCTGTCATCTATTCCCGCTACCTCTTTTATCGCGTTTAAAAGTGCTGCCGCAGACGCGCCGAGAAGTTTTGATGTCTTACCCGTAACGAGCTTGCCGTCGTTGAGTTCAATGGCAACAGCGGGCTGTCCGTTCGTTTCTTCGCTTTTTTTCATTGCCGCGTTTACGCACTTTCTGTCGTCAACTGAAATTTCGGCAAGCTTCATTAAAAGCTCTATCTTTTCAAGTGCTGATTCGACGTTCTTTCCCGAAACGCCCGAACAAAGCGTTGCAAAATATCTTCTTACTATCTCGTCTTTTGACGCTTTTTTGCAAACCTCGTCGTCGATTATGCAATTTCCGACCATATTTACGCCCATATCTGTAGGCGAATTGTAAACGCGCTTTTTATATATCTTTTCGAACATCGCGTTTAATACGGGGAACGCTTCGACGTCTCTGTTATAGTTAACCGCCGTCTTTCCGTAGGCTTCAAGGTAGTACGGGTCGATCATATTTACGTCGTTTAAATCCGCCGTAGCCGCTTCGTATGCAAGATTTACGGGGTGCTTAAGGGAAAGATTCCATATCGGGAAGGTCTCAAACTTTGCGTATCCGGCGCGTATTCCCCTCTTATGCTCGTGATAGAGCTGGGAGAGGCAGGTAGCCATCTTTCCGCTGCCCGGGCCGGGTGCCGTGACAATAACAAGCGAGCGAGTGGTCTCGATATAATCGTTTCTTCCAAATCCCTCGTCGCTTACGATATGAGCAACGTCGGAGGGATAGTTATTTATCGAATAGTGACGGTAGACCTTGATACCGAGACGGGATAGGGTCTTTTCAAAATTATCGACCGCGCGCTGACTGCTGTATCTTGCCAGCACGACACTTCCAACATGAAGTCCTACACCCCTGAAGCAGTCGATAAGGCGAAGAACCTCCTTGTCGTAAGGAACACC
>JAZRTW010000082.1:0-2666 GCA_045652265.1 Eubacteriales bacterium
TAGACGTGCTCATTATCGGCGGCGGCGGTGCAGGCGCATCTGCGGCTATCGAAGCGGCACAGGCGGGCGCAAAGACGATGATCGTGACAAAGCTCCGTATCGGTGACGCGACCACGATGATGGCAGAAGGCGGTATCCAGGCGGCAGATAAGGAATACGACTCCCCTGCGATACACTTTCTCGATGCATTCGGCGGCGGCCACTTTGCCGCTAAAAGAGAGCTTCTTGCAAAGCTCGTATGCGACGCTCCCGAAGCTATCCGTTGGCTTAGCGACCTCGGCGTAGAGTTCGATAAGACCGCTGACGGCACGATGGTAACGACCCACGGCGGCGGTACTTCAAGAAAGCGTATGCACGCCGCAAAGGACTATTCCGGCGCGGAAATCATGCGTACTCTTCGCGACGAAGTTCTTAATATGGGTATTCCCGTTATTGACTTCACCTCCGCTATCGAGCTCATTTTGGACGAAAGCGGTGCGGCGGCTGGCGCAGTTTTGATGAATATGGAAACGAAGGAGCTTATGGTTGCAAAGGCGAAGACCGTCGTTATCGCAACGGGCGGTGCGGGCAGAATGCACTATCAAGGCTTCCCCACCTCCAACCACTACGGCGCGACCGCAGACGGACTCGTACTCGGCTACAGAGTCGGCGCAAAGCTTATGTATCCCGAAACGCTCCAGTATCACCCCACGGGCGCGGCATTCCCCCAACAGATATTCGGTGCACTCGTTACAGAAAAGGTACGTTCCCTCGGCGCAAAGCTCGTCAACGCAGACGGTAAGGTATTTATGCACCCACTCGAAACCAGAGACGTTGCGGCGGCATCTATCATCAGAGAATGCTCCGACAGAGGCGAGGGCATCGACACGGGTAGCGGCAAGGCAGTATGGCTTGATACTCCCATGATCGAAAAGATCGGCGGAGAGGGCACTATCGAAAAGCGTATCCCCGCGATGCTTCGTATGTTTATCGGCTACGGCATTGATATCCGTAAGGAGCCTATCTTGGTATATCCCACGCTCCACTATCAAAACGGCGGACTCGATATTGACGTTAACGGTATGACCACGAACGTCAAAAATCTCTTCGTCGCAGGCGAAGCTGTAGGCGGTATCCACGGCAAAAACAGACTTATGGGTAACTCCCTTCTTGACATAATCGTATTCGGCAGAAATGCAGGTCAAAATGCCGCAAAATACGCAAAAGAAACTACGGTAGGAAAGCTCACGCTCGATCATATCGCGAAATTTGAGAAGGAATGCGCGGACGCAGGTATCGTAACCGATGAAGTTTCTCCCAAACTCCTTCCCGATTACACGAGAAAGGTAAACGCATGAAGTATCTGATCGCATCGGACATTCACGGCTCGGCTTATTTTGCAAAAAAGCTTATCGAAAGATATGAGGCAGAGAAAGCCGATAGGCTCGTACTGCTTGGCGACATCCTATATCACGGCCCTCGTAACGATCTCCCAAAGGATTATGCTCCGAAGGAAGTGATAGGGCTCTTAAACGGGTACAAGGACGAAATACTTTGCGTCAGAGGCAACTGTGACAGCGAAGTTGATCAAATGGTGCTTGAGTTTCCGATAATGGCGGATTATGCTATTATCGAAACGGAAAAGATAAGCATTTTTGCGACCCACGGTCATCTCTTCAATAAAGATAAGCTCCCGCCCATAAAGAAAGGCGACGCACTTTTATTCGGACATTTCCACGTGCCCGAATGCGCAGAAAAGGACGGTGTGCTATTCCTAAACCCCGGCTCGGTATCTATTCCGAAAAACGAAAGCCACCACGGTTATATGACCTTGGAAAACGGCACGTTTACTTGGAAGGATATGGACGGCGAAGTTAAAAATACGTATAACGTGTAAAAAACAGACGGCGCAAGCCGTCTGTTTTTTTAGGTTGTAGGGATTAGGGAGTAGGATTTAGGGAGTAGGGATTAGGGCGTAGGGACAGGCGTGCTCGGCTGTCCGTTTACGAAGGCGCACCCTTTAGGAATAATAAAACCCCTCTCCGCGATTGCAGAGAGGGATAATGCCGTTTAATCTTCTTCCAACAATTTGGAAGGGGATATTTTTAATACCTGCGCTATTTTGAATAATGTTTCGAGGGAAATACCGCGGATTGTGCCGGGGCCTTCAACTTGACCAACAAAACTAACGCTTTTGTCGATAAGCTCCGCAAAATATTCTTGCGTAAAGCCTGATTTTCTTCTATAGTATGCTATTTTTAAACCAAGAGTAATATATCTGTCAGGAAATTCTGTTTTCATGTTATCACTCCTCTTCTTTTATCTATATTTTATCTAAAATCAGAGTGAATTATTATAATCAACAAGTGAACATATATTTACTTTAAGTGAAAGATAATGTATAATAAGTAAAAGAACATTTACTTTGGAGAAAAGAATTATGATAGAAAACACCTGTTGTTTTTTCGGGCATAGAGAGATAGCAGAGAGTGAAAAGTTGCGGGAAAAGATTGTGGAGACCGTCGAAAAGCTTATCACGGACGAGGAAGTTGATACGTTTTTGTTCGGAAGTAACAGCCGTTTTGATAAGCTTTGCCTTGAAATTGTGACGAAACTAAAAGAAAAATACCCGCACGTAAAACGTATCTACGTGCGGGCGGAATATCCTTATATAAATGAAAGTTACA
>JAZRTW010000083.1:0-5009 GCA_045652265.1 Eubacteriales bacterium
TTAAACGAGTTTTCCGTAGAAGACAATATCGCACTTGCGCTTGAGTTGCAGGGTAAACCCAAGGACAAGGCGGCAATCTCCGCACTTTTGGAGGAGGTCGACCTTACGGGATATGCAAAACGCAAGCCCAACACTCTTTCGGGCGGTCAAAAGCAGAGAATTGCTATTGCGAGAGCTCTCGTTAAGAAGCCCGAGATCATTATGGCGGACGAGCCCACGGGCGCACTTGACTCAAACACGGGAAAGCAAGTGTTTGATACCTTGAAAAAACTTTCCAAGACAAAGCTTGTCATCGTTGTTTCTCACGATAGGGACTTTGCCGAGCAGTACGGCGATCGCATTATCGAGCTTTCCGATGGCAAGATCCTTTCCGACGTCAGCAAGACACACGCCGAAGCAGAGGAAGTATCCGATAATTTGCAGGTGATCGGTGACGTTATTTGTATCAAAAAGGGAACGGAACTTTCCGAAAACGATTTTGACAGCATTAAAAAGTTCTTAAAAAAGTCGGAAAAGGACATTGTCATCGCTACCGACGAAAAATCCGTCAAGACCTTTAAAACTGCCGCCAGAATTACTGATGAAGGGCAGATGGAGGTGTTTAAACAAACTGATACGTCAATCACGCCCAAAAAGCAATACACAAAAGACGAAAGCCGTTTTATTCGCTCCAAATTACCTCTCCGCCACGCCTTTAAGATAGGCGTTTCGGGCTTACGTTCAAAGCCTGTCAGACTGTTCTTTACGGTACTGCTTTGCAGTGTGGCATTTGTGCTGTTCGGCTTATTGAGTACGCTCAATTTTTACGATAGCGAAGCAACTTTCAGACAAACTGTACGTGACTCCGAGATTTCTGCTGTAAAGCTCACTAAACAATACGAAGTAACAAATACCTGGTACAGCTACGGCGAGGAGCAAAACTCCTACAAGGGCTGGAACGATACCAGATTTTCACCCGAGCAAGTAAAAGAGCTTGCCGACAAGATGAATCCAAGCGCTTTCGGTGCGCTTGACTACGGTGCAAGCTTCAACGTTCGCCAGATGCAAGGCTCTTATTGGGAAAATTACATTCGCTCTTTTGCTTACATACCCGAAGGCAACGATTTGCGCAATAAGTTACAAGGCGAATATCCCGTAAAACTCGGCGAAATGGCGATATCCTCTTATTTTGCGGATATGCTTATTGCTTGCGGAGTATACGATAGCACTGGCTCTGCTATGGAGCTGACATCTACCGATCAGTTGATCGGCAAGACTGTCTCGTTAAGCGGCAGAGATTTTATAATCACCGGTATTGTAGACAGCGGCACTATCCCGTCGGAGTTTGACGCTTTGAAAGAGTCGGGAAATAACGACTATACGTTATTAAACAGATTTATGTCTATTCTTGAATCGGGTGTCCATACGCTTGCGTTTGTTTCCGAGGAACAGATAGCAGAGTACGCAAAAGAGTACGCGCCTTACAAGGAGGGCAAAGAAAATTATATGCAAATAGCCGCAGGCATCAAGTATGACGGTGAATATCAGATTCCCGAATACGGTAACGCGCTTTATAACGGCGTTTCTGCTTTGCCTGCAAATCAAAAACTTTACGCTATCTCCAAAGAAGGCACGGCACTTGAAGAAAATGAAGCTATACTCCCGAGCAACCAATTCCTCTATTACTTGGTCGATATGTTTTCCAATGTTGCAAAAGACTTCTCTGATAAGGAAGACTATGAGCTTTTAGATAAGTATAACGTATTATCAAATAAATGCTGGGAATTGATAAACGGCGGAATTTACGAGGATAGCAAGGAAAAAGAAGAGGTAGTTTTCGTACCGTTTACCGACGAAGAGTACGACGCCCGTATGTCAGAAATTCTCAAAGCGGCAAAGGACGCAAACCTTGATATGACGGTAGGCGTGCGAGTTTACGATAACCGAAATCAAGCCTATTTAGGTGACATTCAGGTCTATGAGATAGCAGGTATTTACAAAACTACAGACGAAAGACACGAACAAACCTATTATTTGCAAGATGCAAAGGCAGACGCCCTCTGGGAAGAGCAGCGAAAGTCCATATCCGACTACTATGAGAGTGAGACGAACTACGTAGAAGATGCAAACGCTATTTTCTCCGTCGTTTATCTTCCCGGAAACGTTCCCGAAGATAAGATAGATGTTTACTGGGAGATATACGGCAACGAAGAATTTGGCGAGGATTCAAGCCGTATTATGATGAGCGGCGGTTTTGTCAGCTCATTAAAGCAGGTCGATTACTTCGTAAAGGATCTTTCTAAAATATTCCTGTACGTAGGATTAGTGTTAGCGGTCTTCGCGGCGTTACTTCTTTCGAACTTCATTTCAGTATCTATTTCAAATAAAAAACGCGAGATAGGTATTTTGCGTGCCGTAGGTGCGAGAAGTTTCGACGTGTTCAAGATATTCTTCTCCGAATCATTCGTAATCGGTGCGATATGCATATTGATTTCTTGCGGTGCAAGCTATTGGCTTTGCAATTTGATAAACAGTGAATACGCCGCAGACCTCGGCGCTTCCGTGTTTGTATTCGGTATACCGTCTATTGTTGTAATGGGCGCAATAGCCGCGGCAACGATAGTTGTGGCTACCTTCTTGCCGGTATTTAATGCCGCAAAGAAAAAGCCCGTTGAGTCTATCCGAGCATTGTAATTTAATAACTCTCTAATAGTCAAAGTATAAACCGGAGAAACGATATGACTGCTAAATTATTTTTCTCGGCGATAGCAAAATTTACTCTCGGCGTAGTTTTGGTCGGGACGCTTATATTCATATCCGCAGGAACGTTTGATTATTTTAACGGCTTACTTTTTATGGGGATTCTTTTTGTTCCGATGTTTATATTTGGAATCGTAATGATGTTCAAAAATCCGGAGCTATTGAAAAGCAGACTCGATGCGAAAGAAAAACAGAAAGAGCAGAGCCTTGTTGTTAAATTCAGCGCGCTTATGTTTCTTTGCGGCTTTATGGTCGCGGGATTTGGTGTACGCTTTGAGTGGTACATTTTACCCAAGGGCATTTCCGTATTTGCTGCGGTTTTGTTTTTGCTTTCATATATTCTCTACGCAGAGGTATTACGTGAAAACACGTATCTTTCCCGCACGGTCAAGGTAGAGAAAAATCAAAAGGTGATAGACACGGGGCTTTATGCAGTTGTAAGACACCCGATGTACAGCGTGACTTTGCTGTTGTTCTTATCAATGCCTATCGTACTCGGCTCGCTGTATTCGTTTTTGCTCTTTCTTGCATATCCTTTTATTATAGCAAAACGAATAAAGCACGAAGAGGAATTTCTTGAAAAAGAGCTTGAGGGATACAGTGAATATAAACAAAAAGTGAAGTTCCGTTTGATACCGTTTATTTGGTAGAACTACTATCCTTTTGCATATTGTAATTTTTTCTTGAAAATGATATAATTATGAAAATTAAATCCCAAAGGAGAGCTAATGAAAGTCGTTATTGCTATTGATTCGTTTAAAGGCAGTCTGTCTTCTTTGCAGGCAGGTAATGCAGTAAAAGATTCCATACATAGATTAAAAAACGATGCAAAGGTTTTGATAAAGCCACTTGCCGACGGCGGAGAGGGTACGGTAGAAGCTTTGGCGCAGGCATCGGGTTCGGAAATAATAAAGTTGAGCGTGAGCGGCCCTTTGTTAAGACCCGTAACTGCCGAATATTGCATTTTAAAAGACAGTGATACTGCAGTTATTGAAATGGCGTCGGCGGCGGGGATCACCCTTATTTCTCCCGATGAAAGAAATCCTTTAGAGACCACGACCTACGGTGTTGGAGAAATTGTTAAAGATGCGATAGTACGAGGCACAAGACGATTCATAATCGGTATAGGCGGAAGTGCCACGAACGACGGCGGTGTTGGCATGCTCACAGCTCTCGGGTATGAGTTTTTGGATAAAAACGATGACCCCATAGCTTTAGGTGCAAAAGGACTTAAGGATCTTTCTAAAATCAAAACCGACAAGGTTATCCCCGAGCTTTGTGAATGCAGTTTTAATATTGCTTGCGACGTTACTAATACGCTTTGCGGTGAAAGTGGTTGCAGTGCCGTGTACGGTCCGCAAAAGGGGGCTACACCCGAAATGATAAAGGATATGGACGCATGGCTTGAAAATTATGCAAATATAGCAAAGACCGTTTCCGCTAAAGCCGATAAAGACTTTGCAGGCGCGGGCGCTGCCGGAGGTCTTGGATTTGCGTTTTTATCATTTACGAATGCGACTTTGAAATCAGGTATCGAAATCGTTTTAGATGAAATAAAGATAGAAGACGATATTAAGAACGCCGATATAGTCGTGACGGGAGAGGGGAGACTTGACTCACAGACCGTTATGGGAAAAGCGCCGATAGGCGTTGCAAGACTTGCTAAAAAATACGGTAAGAAAGTAATTGCATTTTCGGGTTGCGTAACGGACGGTGCTGAGTTATGTAACGAGCACGGAATAGACGCATACTTTCCTATTTTACGAGGCATAACGACTTTAGAAGAGGCCCTTGACACCAAAATCGCTTATGCTAATTTAAGTGCAACGGCATATCAGGTATTCAGATTATTGATTTTGTGAAAATAAAATATCCCTCGAATTTTCGAGAGATATTAAATATTATTAATCATTGGGATAAGGCTCTTTAATGTTAGTCCGATAGAGTAAATAATCAACGCTGACGTTGTAGTAATCAGCGAGCTTTGCAGCATATTCAAGCGGTAATTCCCGTTCTCCGCGCTCGTATTTTGAATATAAAGATTGGTCGCACATAAGATAATCGGCGATTTGCTTTTGTTTTAAATCGTTATCATCTCGTAGATCTCTTATCCGTAATTTCATATCATCACCCTCAATCATTATACAAAAATTATCCATTATCTATTGACAAATAGGACTATAAGTCCTATAATATAAAAGGTGAAACTATATTTTATAAAAGGAGATAAATCTATGAAAAAATTACTATGCTTATTATTGACAGCTTTT
>JAZRTW010000084.1:0-6027 GCA_045652265.1 Eubacteriales bacterium
GCTGATAGCCGGAATTGAACCGGCGACCTCATCCTTACCAAGGATGCGCTCTACCATCTGAGCTATATCAGCTGGCGACTCGGATGGGGCTCGAACCCACGACCTCCAGCGTGACAGGCTGGCGTTCTAACCAACTGAACTACCGAGCCACATATCGTGACCTTATGAATTATATACTAAGTTGCAGCTTTTGTCAACACTTTTGCGCAAAATAATTTTGAAATAATTGAACTTCAATTTAAAAGCAATAATTTTCCCGCGATGCATTTAGTATGAGCGAATATCGTAAACGTGACATTTTTGCTATTTTTGCGACATCTTTTCTATTGCTTTAACAATACTTTTCTGCTATACTTTACGTGGAAGCGCAAACACTTACTTTAATAAAAACTGAAGGGCGGTAGATTTTAATGCTTCTTATTAAAAACGGACACATAAAAACGATGGCTGGAGCAGAATATCAAAACGGTTACGTTTTGATAGGTGATGACGGAAAGATAGTATCGGTCGGAGAGAATATCGAAGAAACTGCGGATATGGACGTGATAGATGCAAGCGGACGTCTTGTGACACCCGGATGTGTCGAGGCGCATTGCCACATCGGCGTTTATAATACGGCATTACGTTGGGAGGGAGAGGATTTTAACGAATGCTCCGATCCCGTAACCCCGCAAATGCGCGCTATTGACGGAATAAATCCTCTTGACGAAGCTTTCGAAGAAGCGGTAAAATGCGGCATCACCTCAGCTTGCACAGGGCCGGGAAGTGCAAACGTTGTCGGCGGAACCTTTGCGGCTATAAAACTTGCGGGTAAGCGTGTTGAAAATATGATAATCAAAGAGCCTATTGCAATGAAGTGCGCTTTCGGTGAAAATCCGAAAGGCCTATTCGGTCAAAACGGCAGAAAAGCGCCAATTACCCGTATGGGAGTAGCAGCGCTATTAAGGGAATTGCTTTTCAAATCCCGTAACTATCTTAAAGCAAAGGAAGAGGGAAAAGAACCCGCTTTTGACGTAAAGCTTGAAGCTATGATTCCTGTTATGAAAAAGGAGATACCTCTTAAGGCACACGTACACCGTGCGGACGATATATGCACGGCGATACGTATTGCAAAGGAATTTGACGTTCGTTTGACTTTGGATCACTGCACGGAAGGCGCACTTATAGCGGATGAGCTTGCTAAAGAAAATTATCCCGCATTCGTTGGTCCCGTATTGGGCAGTAAGAATAAACCGGAGATAAAAAATAGATCTTTTGAAACACCCGCCGTTTTACATAAAGCGGGCATTCCCATCAGCATTATGACCGATGCGCCTTGGGATCCTCTTGGATGTTTACCGATGTGCGCAGGGCTTGCCGCCGCATCGGGCTTACCCTATGAGGAGGCTTGGAAAGCCATTACGATAAATCCCGCAAATCACACGGGCATCGGCGACCGCGTCGGCAGTTTGGAGGTCGGCAAGGATGGCGACGTTGTTATTTGGAACAAAGATCCTATCACGTCGGTAGGCGCAAGCGTTTATGTGACGGTCATCGACGGAAAAGTGGTCTACAGAGCAGAATAAAAAACTAAAGCACGGTGAGTTTCACCGTGCTTTCAATTTATACAAGTCCGCGTCCGAAATAAGCGTTTAGGTATATCTCCTTGATTGCTTCTCTCGTTACTTCCCTTGGGTTTGCCTTTGTGCAACCGTCATTTATAGCCGCCTCGGCAAGCGCGTCAAGGCTTCCCATAAAGGTATCCTTGTCGATGCCGAGCATAGAGATATTATCTTCAAGGTTTACTGCCTTCATAAGCTTACCGATCTCGTGGATAAGCGAGGGAAGACCGATCTTCGTACTCGGAGAGATAAATCCAAGTATTCCCGCGAAGAATGCATACTTATCGGCAACGTAGCTCGTATGTACGGGATTATTCAAGAAGTCTGCATTATATATGATGACGTGCGGAAGGAGTATCCCGTTTGCCTTTCCGTGAGGAATGTGGAACATTCCGCCTAATGCGTGTGCCATACCGTGACAAAGACCGAGCCCCGCGTGGTTAAACGCAATGCCCGCCATACACGATGCGTTATGCATCTTTGAGCGCGCGCGGAGATTATCGGGGTGCTCGTAGGCTCTGGGCAGATACTTGAATACGAGTCTTGCGGCTTTTTCGGAAAGAGCCGCGGAAAAATCGTCAGTTCCCTTTGCGACGTACGCTTCGATGGCGTGTGTTAAAACGTCCATACCCGTCGCCGCCGTTATGGGCTTTGGTACGGAGCGCACGAATTCGGGGTCGAGGATAGCGACGTCGGGAAGGAGTTTGTCGTCGACTATCGGATACTTCGAACTTGATGCGGGATCGGAAATAACGGAGAAAGAGGTGACTTCGGAGCCTGTTCCGCTCGTTGTGGGAATAGCTATCTTCAAGGTGGGTATCTCACCCGTTATCCTATTATGAAAATATGCGATAGCCTTTGCCGTATCCAGCGCCGAGCCGCCGCCTATCGAAATTATGGCATCGGGCTTATGTGTCGCGAACCTTGAAAGTCCGTCCTTGATGTTATCAATGGGTGCGTCGGGCATTATTTCGGAAAATATAGCATAGCCTCTGCCGCATTCCTCAAGTATGTCCGTTATGAGCTTTATCTGTCCCGACTGAACTACGAATGGGTCACAGATTATGCAAGCTCTTTCAAACTTAAGCTCTTTGAGATATGACAAAGCGCCCTCGTTCATTACTATTTTAGTTGGAAGATTAAATATATTCATCATAACACCGCCCAAAATTACTCAAGTTTAATGATACCACAAGGCACCCGTTTTGTCAATATCAAATACAATCTATCTGCTTAAAATGCGTTTTTATTGCAATATGCCGAAAATGCAAAAAAATGGATATTTTTATAAATATTTTTACAAAAGGTATTGCATAAATACACAAAATGTGATATAGTATACATACAAAATATAAATTTTATGCAAAATAATGCATAATGGAGGATATAACAATGAGCGAAAAGAAAATCAAAAAAATCGTACTTGCATATTCGGGCGGACTTGACACCTCGGTAATCATTCCGTGGCTTAAAGAAAATTACGATGACCCCGAAATAATTGCCGTTGCGGGCAACGTAGGTCAGGCTGACGAGCTTGAGGGACTTGAAGAGAAGGCACTCAAGACGGGCGCATCGAAGCTTTACGTTGAAGACCTCACGGACGAATTCGTAAACGACCTTATAATCCCCTGCGTACAGGCAGGTGCAAAATATGAGGAGTACCTTCTCGGAACTGCACTTGCACGTCCCGTTATCGCAAAGCGTCTTGCAGAGATAGCTATTGCAGAAGGCGCAGACGCAGTATGCCACGGTTGCACGGGTAAGGGTAACGACCAGGTTCGTTTTGAGCTTGCTGTTAAAGCGTTTGCTCCCGGTATGAAGATAATCGCTCCTTGGCGCGAATGGGACATCAAGTCAAGAGAAGAGGAGATCGACTACGCAGAGGCGCATAACGTTCCCCTTAAGATAAACAGAGAGACGAACTACTCCAAGGATAAGAATCTCTGGCACCTTTCTCACGAGGGACTTGACCTTGAGGATACGGGCAACGAGCCTCTTTACGAGAAGGAAGGCTTCTTGGAGATGGGCGTATCTCCCATTAACGCACCCGACAAGCCCGAATACGTAGAGCTTGAATTCGAAAGCGGCGTACCCGTAGCTTTAAACGGCGAAAAGATGAGTGCGAAGGATATTATCTTGAAGCTCAACGTTATCGGCGGCGCAAACGGTATCGGACTTCTTGACATCGTTGAAAACCGACTTGTCGGAATGAAGTGTCGCGGCGTATACGAAACCCCCGGCGGAGCAATTCTTTACTTTGCACACAACTATCTTGAAACTCTTTGCATCGACAAAATGACGATGCACAAGAAGCAGGAGCTTGCAATTCCCTTTGCAGACCTTCTTTACAACGGTCAGTGGTACACACCTCTTCGCGAGGCACTTTCCGCGTTCTTTACAAAGACGCAGGAGCACGTTACGGGTAAGGTAAGAATCAAGCTTTATAAGGGCAATATGATAAAAGCGGGCGCTTGGAGCGATTGGTCGCTTTACAGCGAGGAGATCGCAACCTTCGGCGAGGATCACGTTTACGATCAAAAGGACGCAAACGGATTCATTAACCTCTGGGGACTTCCCGTTTCCGTACAGGCGCAGGTAAACCAAAAGAATAAGGATAAATAATCATTATGGATAAAATGTGGGCAGGGCGTTTTGAAAAAGCGCTCGACAAAACGGCAGACGATTTCAACTCTTCGGTGCATTTCGACTGCAGAATGTATAAGCAGGATATCGAGGGCTCGATGGCGCACGCCGCAATGCTTTCAAAGCAAGGCATAATAAGTGCAAATGACGCCGAAGCGATAATCGCCGAGCTTGGTGCTATCCTTGAAGATATAAATTCGGGCTCTCTCGCTATCGACCTTGCGGCAGAGGATATTCACATGTTCGTTGAAGCGGAGCTTACGAAGCGCATAGGCGACGTAGGCAAGAGACTTCATACCGCAAGAAGCCGTAACGACCAGGTTGCAACGGATATAAGGCTTTATCTTCGCGACGAATCTACGGAGATAATCGGACTTATAAAAGAGCTCATTCTCGCCGTTTTGTATAAGGCGAAAGAGAACGTGACGACTATATGTCCGGGTTATACCCATCTTCAAAGAGCACAGCCCATAAGCTTTGCCCACCATCTTCTTGCTTACGCAATGATGTTTACGAGAGACATCTCGCGTATAAAGGACGCCGTAAAGAGAATGAACGTAAGCCCCATCGGCTCTTGTGCTCTTGCGGGTACGACTTACGATACGGACAGATACTTTGAAGCCGAAAAGCTCGGCTTTGACACAATAGCCTTAAACAGCATTGACGGCGTATCCGACAGAGATTTCTGCGTTGAGCTTCTTGCGGCGTTTGCAACCGTTATGATGCATCTTTCGCGTTTTTCGGAGGAGATAATCCTTTGGTCGAGCTGGGAATTTCATTTTATCGAGCTTGATGATTCCTATACTACGGGCTCAAGCATTATGCCTCAAAAGAAAAACCCCGACATAGCCGAGCTCGTGCGCGGCAAGACGGGACGCGTATACGGCGATCTTATGGGCTTTCTGACAGTCCTTAAAGGACTTCCGCTTGCATACAATAAGGATATGCAGGAGGACAAGGAGAGCATTTTCGACGGCGTCGATACCGTGAAAAAATGCCTTGAAGTATTCCCGCCGATGATAAGAACGGCGAAGGTCTGCAAAGAAAATATGCTTTCGGCGGCACAAAAGGGATTTATCAACGCAACCGACCTTGCGGACTACTTAACGAAGAAAGGACTTCCTTTCAGAAGTGCGTATAAGGCTGTCGGTGAGATAGTCGGATACTGCGTGAAAAACGGTAAGGTGCTTGAAGAAGTCACGATAGAAGAATATAAGGCCTTTTCCGAAATGTTCGAAAAAGACCTTTATGACGCTATTGATTTGACTGCTTGCGTTGAAAGCAGAATATCTGCAGGCGGCACGGGCTTTACGTCCGTAAAATCCCAGATCGCATATTTGGAAGATTTCTGCAAAACCATCTAAACGGGAAGCTTATTTAAAAATTCATCTAAAGCGGCAGTGCAACCGTCGATGTCCTCAAGATAGCTCATCGCGTGCCCTGCCTCTTTTTGCGTAAAGATATACTTTTCGCCGCGAAAGGCATCGTAGATGCGCTTTACGTTTTCAAAGGGGACGAAATCGTCCTTTTCGCCGTGAATGAGAAGAAGCGGTACTTTGATATCGTTGATATGCTCCGATATGCGAAGTGAGGCATCAAGACCTATACGCTTCTTCGTCATATAAGAGATAATATCAACTGCAGGGTGCACGGGTATCTTCATCATATCGCGTGCAACGTGTATAAATTGCTCTTTTGCGTTGTCAAAGCCGCAGTCGGCAATTACGCCGATTATGTTATCAGAAAGCCCGTCAAGCTCCGCGGCAAGAAGCACGGAGGTCGC
>JAZRTW010000085.1:0-15768 GCA_045652265.1 Eubacteriales bacterium
TCTACGACGGTGCCACTGCTCTGCGCAGGAGCCTGCTCGCCTTCTGCGGCTACGCTTAAAGCTTCGCCCATATAGAAGGTGCACATCGTAAGTATCATCGCTACAGCACATAAAAATGATAATACTCTCTTCATACTAGTATCCCTTTCTTAATTTTATTATATACCGCTTCCTTGCGGTTACAATAACGTTTTTATCCCTCTCGGGAGATTTTGAAGGCACTCTTGCTACCTTCCCGTACTGCCGAATCCTCCGCTTCCTCTTTCCGTTTCGGAAAGTTCTCTTTCCTCGAACTCACATTCAAGGTAAGGAAGCACGAGAAGCTGTGCTATTCGGTCACCGTGGTGCACGGTCTTTGCGGTGTCAGAGTCGTTATAAAGCGCAACTATGTATTCACCGCGATAATCGGAATCCGCAACTCCAACGCAGTTGGCGGGGCGAAGCCCCTCTTTTACGGCAAGGCCGCTTCGGGCAAATATGCCGCCGAAATAGCCCTCGGGAACTTCTACGGAAAGTCCCGTTCCGATTTTTGCAACTTTACCCGCATCTATGGTCACGTCAGCATCAAGGCAAGCGTATAAATCATAGCCTGCCGCGCTTTTGCTTCCGCGAGTGGGCAAAATCGCGTTTTCTTTGAGTTTGGCAATTCCTATTTTCATAACATTCCGCGCTCCTTCATATATAGAACACGCATAATTGCCGCTTGGGTCTTGGCGTCGGGAATCTTACCCTCCACTACGTCCTTGGCTACCTCTTCCAAGGGGACAGCTTCAACATTGATAAACTCCCCGTCGTCTAAATGTGTATCGCCCGCTTTAAGACCTGTGGCAACATACATATTGAGTCGTTCGTCGGTATAAGCCGCCGCAGGATAGAACTGTCCGAGGAAAATCATCTTCTCGGCTGTGTAGCCCGTCTCCTCTTCAAGCTCTCTGCGCGCCGCAAGCTCGGGATCCTCACTTTTTGAGTCCAACTTGCCCGCAGGTATCTCATATACCACCTCACCTACGGGATAGCGGAACTGCCGTTCCATTATCACCCGTCCGTCGTCAAGAAGCGGTACCACGCAGACTGCGCCGACGTGCCGTACTACTTCCCGTGTGGCATATTCTCCGTTTGGAAGCTTTACCTTATCTCTGTTGATTTTGAGAATCACTCCGTCGAAAATTTTCTCCGTAGATTCCCACGTTTCAACAAGCTCCATATATCACTCTCCCCACTGACGAAAATTCACGCTTTGAAAAAATTAGACAATACTCCAATTTATTGAGCGTAGATAATTACGAGTGTATTATACACCTAAAACTATGGCGTTGTCAACAAATAAAATCATAAAAAATTAATTTTTTTCAGCTTTTTAACAAAAAAGCCCTAATTAACCGACAGGTGCTTTCTTTTCCATATAATATATGCGCCCGACGCCTTTTACTTGCAAAGTAATTTGCCGCGTCTGTCATATTCGGATTGCCGCAGGCATAATTATTAACGAATAAAACAAAAATTTTCGGAGGAAAAATAAATGGGAAACATCTATTCGGATATGGCGGCGCGTACGGGCGGAGACATATACATCGGCGTCGTCGGCCCCGTACGGACGGGAAAATCTACGTTTATCAAACGCTTTATGGAGACCTTGGTCATACCGAATATCCGTGACGCAAACGATAAAAAGCGTACCATCGACGAGCTCCCGCAAAGCGCCACGGGTAAGACCGTTATGACGACCGAGCCGAAATTTATACCGGGCGAAGCCGTCAAGGTGGACATCGCGGATAACGCGAGCTTCCGTGTAAAAATGATAGACTGCGTCGGTTACAGCGTGCCCGGCGCGCTCGGAAACTACGAGGACGGTACGGCGCGTATGGTGAATACGCCCTGGAGCAATGAGCCTATGGAATTCGAAAAAGCCGCGGAGCTCGGTACGCATAAGGTCATAACGGAGCACTCAACGATAGGCGTCGTCGTAACGACGGACGGCTCGATAGGCGAGCTTGCGCGCGAAAACTATCTCGAAGCAGAAAGGCGCGTCATAAGCGAGCTTAAGGAGCAGGGAAAGCCGTTTACGGTAATACTTAACACGCTCGACCCCTGCGCCCTTTCCGTAAAGGAAAACTGCGAGGCGATGGAAGCGGAATACGGCGTAACCGTTATACCCGTAAGCTGTATGCGGCTTACCGCGGACGATATAGCAAAAATCCTCGGAACCGTGCTTTTCGCGTTCCCCGTAAAAGAGGTGCGCTTAAAGTTCCCGTCTTGGATAAACAGCCTTGACGACGGGCATTGGCTCAAGAGCGCCGTATACGAAAGCGTGCTCGAATGTGCAGAGAAAATAGACCGCGTCGGCGACGTGAAAAGCGCTTTCGCGGATATCGCATCTCACGAATATATTAAGGAAGCAAAAATCGAAGCAACCGACCTCGGCAGCGGCGCGGCTACAGCATCTATCGCTATCGAAAACGGGCTTTTATATAGAGTAATAAGCGAAAGCTGCGGCGTAGACGTAAAGAGCGAGGGCGAACTTATAACGCTTCTTACGGAGCTTGCCGACGTAAAGAAGAAGTACGAGAAGGTAGAGGAAGCTTTAAGGGGCGTGCGCGAAACGGGCTACGGCATCGTCACGCCCGACGTAGAGGATTTGAAGCTTGAGGAGCCCGAAATAGTACGCCAAGTCGGCGGCTACGGCGTAAAGCTTCGCGCGTCCGCGCCGTCGATACATATGATAAAGGCGCAGATAGAAACGGAAGTCTCCCCTATCGTCGGCACGGAAAAGCAGAGCGAAGAGCTCGTGAAATATCTCTTAAAGGAGTTCGAGGAAGACCCGAAGAAGATTTGGGAGTCCAATATATTCGGAAAAAATCTCCACGAGCTCGTAAACGAGGGACTGCACGCAAAACTCGGGCATATCCCCGAACAGTCAAGGCTCAAATTCTCAAAAACACTCGAAAGACTCATAAACGAGGGCAGTGGCGGCCTTATTTGTATAATATTGTAATTAATACGCAAAAAATCCTCTCCACTCGGAGAGGATTTTTTGTTATTCGATTATGCGAGATACGGATCGTCCCAAAGCTTGAGAACTTGGCCAAGTCCCTTTTCGCGTGCATTGTTATAAAGGTCAAATCCCCACGCAACGTCCCATACGGGCATACCGCTTGCGATAAAGCAGATTCTCTCCTTATAGGAAGTACGTCCCTTTGCAGTCTCGCAAAGAACGTCGCCCAAGCTTACGCCTTCCGTAATGGGCGGGATCTTTCCCTCGTACATAAACTTATAGATCTGTACCGCTATACCGTTTATGAATCTTTCGTTTTCGGGAAGCGCCATGTGCTCGTCGTAATAGACCTCGTGCATTTTCTTATTATCCCAAATTACCTTTGAAGACGTGAAATACTCCTCGTCAACACCGCCTCTGCCGGAAAAGATAAGCAAGGAGCCTTCTTTGAGCCAATCGTTTTCAAGCTTTATGGGCTTTACGGGCGAAGCGGCAACGCTTACGATATCGCCAGCTCTTACCGCTTCCTCAAGACAGGTAGTAGCACTCGCCTTTAAGCCATACTTTGCTCCCATTTCGTTTGCAAAAGCTTCCGCTTTTTCCAAAACGATGTCGCAAACCACGATTTCTTTAAGATTCTTTGCCGCAAGTGCGATAGCTTCAAAGCAAGCCTTACTTACGGGGCCTGCGCCGATACAAGAGCAAACCGCCGCATCTTTGTTTGCAAGGTGTCTTACCGCAACTCCGGGAACGCAGCCCGTTCTTACGGAGCTGATGAGGTTACCTGACATAAGCGCAATAGGCTCTCCGGTTTCCGCATTGTTAAGCATTACCATCAATATTGAACGAGGCAAGCCTTTTTCGGGATTGAGGATATTTGAGCCGTACCACTTCTCTCCCGCTACATTAAATCGGCCGCCGACATACGCAGGCATAGCCATAAAACGTCTGTCGGGTGCGTCCTTGGGCATATTCGGGAAGGGACTTTCCTTCGGGAACTTCATCATAATGCCGTGCGAGTTGAACTTGTCACCGCCCATTACGTAATCCCCCGTGCTTAAAAGTCGAAATACCTCTTCCTCAACGTCCATGCAACGATTGTAATCGAGGACGCCCGCTTCGATCATCTCGCTTTCATTCAAATACAAAAACTCTGTTTTCTTACCCATGATTGTTCTCCATTCTGTATTATTTAGTACATTTTTACGTGATTATACACTACTTTTCAAAATAAATCAAGTATAAATATCATTTATTTTGTATTTTTTAGTACAAAATATTGATTTTCTTTTATCCGCATGTTATAATATTGGTAACCAAAGGAGCGATTTATATGAACATAAACAGAACAATTAATTCATTACTCCCCGAAATGACAAAGTCGGAAAAAATAATAGCTTCGTACTTTTTAGAAAATGCGGGCACATTTGCCTTTGAAACACTTGACGGTATCGCCGATAAAATAGGAACGAGTACCACCTCGGTCATACGTTTTTGCCGTAAGCTCGGCTTTTCGGGATATAAGGCTTTGCAAAACGAGGTCAGGACGGACGTCAAATCAAACCTTTCTCTGCCCGCCAAGCTCAAAAGAGTCACCGAAAATAATAGCGGTGATTTTCAAATCGTGCAAAATGCGATAGATTGCATTAACAAAACGTTTGAAAATATTTCGGCAGACTCGATATACCTTGCGGCAAATACGGTTTCGGAAGCAAAAAGAGTATTTTGCTTCGGTTTGAAAGAATCGTTTGCACTCTCGCATTATGCTTACACGAGATTTTTAACGATACGCAGTAACGTCTTTATGCTCTCCGCAGGTCAAAGCGGTGAAATAGAGTCTGTTTTGAGTTTAGAAAAGGGCGACGTGTGTATTTTCTTTCTGTTTCACAGATATACGAGCCCCGCTCCGAAAATTCTTGAGTTTCTTAAAAAACAGGGAGTTACGGTTATTCTTATAACCTCTTCGCCCTACGACAGCATCGAAGAGTACGCAGACGTTTTATTTTCTTGCAACGTTGATATAAACGGAATTAAAAACTCTGCCGCAGCACCGATATGTCTTGTTGACTGCCTTTGCAACCGCATCGCCGCAAATAATGAAGAAACTTTAAGCTATTTAAATAAATCGGAAGAACTTTTCAAGGAATTTATATTTTAGGTACGTTTATGAAAAACAAAAATATTTTTATAGGATATCTTTTCGTTATTTTCAGCGCAATAATATACGGCTTAATGCCGCTTATGACAAAATCAATATATAGTGACGGCGTAAACCCCATCACGCTCGTTTTTTTGAGAAATATTTTAGCTATGCCGATACTGTTGCTCTTGTCGGTGAAAAGCGGTATTAAGATCGAATGGAAGACCTTTGGCAAAATAAGCTTTGTGGCTATTATGGGCTGTTGTCTGACGCCGCTTTTGCTTTTTGTTTCTTATAACCATATTCCGTCGGGAGCCGCAACGGTGATCCATTTTATATACCCCGCCGTCGTGATTTTGGGCGAATGGCTCATTTTCAAAATAAAGCTTCGCATCGGACATATTATAAGCGTGCTGCTTTGTATTGCAGGTATCGCCTTGTTTTACAACCCAAACGACGCTCTGAATCCGTCGGGTGCGGCGTTGGCACTGCTGTCGGGCATCGTATACGCCATATACGTGATATCCTTACGTATGATAAAGGATAAAAAGATACCGATGTTTACCCTCGGCTTTTATGTAACTTTGGTTTGTTCCTTCGTTATGCTTTTTGTTTGTGTCGGTACGAATAAGCTTGCTATGCCCACGTCCTTAAAAGGCTGGGTCTTGTCGCTTTTGTTTGCCCTTGCGTTAAACGTGGGCGCCGTATTGCTTTTCCAAAAAGGAGCGTTCCTCATAGGCGGAAGCAGGGCGGCGATACTCAGTACATTTGAACCTATCACGAGCGTCATAGTCGGTACGTTAATACTCAAAGAAGCGCTTGGAAAATTTACCGTAATCGGCGCAGTTTTGGTTATCGCAGCAGGAGTTTTGATCGCGGTAAGCGATATACGCAAAACGTCCGACTGAAAAAACGCAAAAATCCTCTCCGTGCGGAGAGGATTTTTTGTTATATTATTTCGTGTAATTATCAAAATAGCCTTGGATATAGATGATGGGCGTACCCTTATCTCCGCTTCCGGAGGTAAGGTCGCTTAATGAGCCGATAAGGTCGGTGAGCTGACGGGGCGTCGTACCTTCCGTCGCCATCTTGCCTTTAAGGTCGCTGTCCTTTTCCTTTATCGCCTTGGAGATAGCCGCCTTAAGCTCGTCGCCCTCAAGTCCCGCGTAATCGTTATCAGCAAGATACTTGAGCTTGAGCTCGTTGGGCGTTCCGACAAGTCCCGAGGTGTATCCGGGGGATACTACGGGGTCTGCGAGCTCCCATATCTTTCCGACGGGATCCTTGAACGCGCCGTCGCCGTATACCATAACTTCCATCTTCTTGCCGAGTGCCTTGAAAAGAAGCTCTTGCACTCTTTCAACGAACGCTTGAGAATCTCTGGGGAAGAGCTTCACCGTATCCTCGGTAGCCTTGTTTGAACCGAGAAGTCCGCAGAAATCGTTATATCCGCTTCCGTTTACGGAAGTGGAAAGAATGTCGTCAAGTCCGAACACAGTCTTTGCGCCGCCTTTTTTAAGAAGGCGCTTCGTTCTTGCTCTCGTGTGAATATCGCAGGCAAGCACGTCCTTCGTGTAATCAAGTATAGCGGTCGCGCGGTTTGCAAATATTATCTCGCACTCACAGCCGCAGTCCTCGACGAGCTCTCTGTAATATGCAACATAGTCGATTCCTGTGAAGGGGTGGAGAGTATAGCCGAAAAGCTCTCTGTACTTTTCCTCCGTGAGAACGTCGCGGTAAGGATCAACGTCCTTTTCGTCCATAGCGTCAACGCTTATGAGATGGTTGCCGACTTCGTCGGACGGATAACTTAACATTATCGTAAGCTTCTTTGCACCCTTTGCGATACCGCGAAGGCATATAGCGAAGCGGTTTCTGCTCAAAATGGGGAAGATAACGCCGATATGTCCGGAGGGAAACTTTGCCTTAATGTCCTCTGCGATATCGTCAACGCTTGCGTAGTTACCCTGCGCTCTTGCCAAGATGGACTCGGTGACGGTTACGACGTCTTTTTCGCCTACAGTTATATTCTCGCTCTTTATGCAGTTTACTATAGAGTCGGTCACGATCTGTGCAAGATCGTCTCCTTGTCTTATGATAGGAGCTCTGACTCCTCTTACGACGGTTCCGACTGTTCTTTCCATAATTTTTTAAATCTCCTTAATCAAATAGCGATTAAAACCAACGAGATATTATATATCAAAACTCGCCCCGTGTAAATAGTTTTTTTGAAATTTTTTCAAAATTCTTCTTCGTCGAAATACGGAATGTACTTTACCGCAGGTGCGTCGGGGAATATATGCTGACACATCTCAACGAAGTAATCGTCGGTCATGCTTGCGATATAATCCGTCACGATGCTTTCAGGGCTTTGCGAAAGATAAGGTCTTCCCGCGTAGAATCTCGTGTACTGCTGTAAGTATTTGATGTGGTGGCGGTAGATTATACTGCTCTCGTCCCCGCTTTTTAAATCCTTTAGACACTTTTCATAAAGCCTTGCGAAAAGCGGTTCAAGAATCTCGTACTGCTCGGAGACCTTGGGATTTTTATATATATGCTCGTAGTTTACGTACTTACTCTGCTCAAACTGTCTGTAGATGTTGCTGTCGAGCTTTATATAGTCCTTGCCGTAGCTGTTTTCAACTATGTTGACTATCATATTGTTTATAATGGACGCGTTGTGGCGTTTGGGGTCGGAGTCGGGCTGGAAGTCGGGTGCAACAAGCTTCGTTCTCACCGCGTCCTGTCTGTCTTTACCTATGTATGCTATCATATCGCTTATGCGTACCACACAGCCCTCTAAGGTCGCGGGCACGAGAAGCTCATCGGAGTGAGCTGTGGTGTCGGCAAGTATGCACCTTTCCGTGCGCGCATCGAACTGCTCCCACGTAGGCATCGGCGCGGGTCTGTATTCGTCCATCGCAAATTCGCCGTTATGGCAGATTATGCCGTCAAGCGTTTGGAGGCTCACGTTGAAGCCAAAAATGGTATCGAGAACACGCACGCTTTGTATGTTGTGTCTGAAGTGGCGTCCGCTGTGCTCGTAATATACCTTATCGAGCATCCGCTCGCCCGCGTGTCCGAACGGAGTGTGCCCTATATCGTGTCCGAGTGCTATCGCTTCGATAAGATCGAGGTCAAGACCGAGCATATAGCCTATGTTTCTCGCTATTCTGCTGACGAGCTGAACGTGTAAAGCACGTCTTGAGATATCGTCGTTTTTATAGAAGGTGAAGACCTGCGTTTTGTCCGAATATCTGTTATAGTAAGGGCAATGGAGTATCTTTTCCACGTCCCTCACGAACGCAGTTCTCCACAGATTTGCCTTATCTCGCGTCGGATCTCTGCGTATAGCGGGGTCGGGTACGTTTTCAATGTTTCTGTCCTTCTTTATCCTCTCCTGAAGCTCCTCGGACAACCTTATGTATTCCCTATCGTTCATATAAGCACCTCCTACGATACGATATTATCACAAAAAGTGAATTTTTGCAATAGCGTTTACGGTTGACTTTTTTTGAAAGCGGTAATAAAATAAAGGATAAGGAGGCGATGGTTACGGAAAGATATAACAGCGTAAACGCATATTTAAAAAAACGCTTCGGTACGAAGGTGTATAAGCTTTCTCTTACGGCGTCCGTGACCTGCCCCAACAGAGACGGCACGGTAGGTACGCGAGGGTGCATATTCTGCTCGGAAAAAGGAAGCGGAGAATTCGCCGCTTCAAAGGGAAGCGTAAAGGAGCAGATAGACTCCGCAATAGAGCTTCTCGGCGAAAAGGGCAAGGGCTGTAAATATATCGCGTATTTTCAAAGCTTCACGAATACCTACGGTGACATAGAGTACTTAAAAAGCCGATTTGAAGAAGCGGCTCGCGACGAGCGGATAGTTTTGGTGTCTATTGCAACGCGCCCGGACTGCCTCGGAAAAGAGGTTCTTGCGATGCTTTCGGAGCTTATTAAAATCAAACCGCTTTGGGTTGAGCTCGGACTTCAAAGCATACACAAAAGCACGGCAGATTACATACGTCGCGGATATGAGCTTGACGTTTACGAAAAGGCGGTCACAGACCTACACGAAATAGGCGCCGAGGTCATAACACACCAGATAATAGGTCTTCCCGGCGAAACTGCGGAAATGATAGTCGAAACAGCGAGGTATATCGGCGCACACAGCGACGGTATAAAGCTACAGCTTTTGCATATATTAAAGGACAGCGACCTTTATAACGAATACGAAACGGGCAAAGTTCCCGTTTTGTCATTGGAGGAATATACGGCGCTTCTCATAAGGTGCATACGCGTTTTGCCCAAAAACATCGTCGTTCACCGCATAACCGGTGACGGCGACAAAAGGACGCTTGCCGCTCCCTTATGGAGCGCCGATAAAAAGCGCGTGTTAAACCATATAAACCGCGCTTTTGAGCGCGTTGGGCTCGTACAAGGCATTGACAGCGAGCCGTGAAATATGGTAAAATATATACGAAAACAACAAGGAGGTTTTTATTATGGAATACATCGTACCTTTAGGAATTGCGGCAGTCGTGCTTATAATTATCTGCAGTAATATCTGCATCGTCCCCCAGGCAACGCAGTACGTAATCGAATTTTTGGGAAAGTACCGCAAGACTTGGGACGCGGGAATACACGTTAAGATTCCCGTTTTGGAAAGAATCTCCAAAAAAGTCACTTTAAAAGAGCAGGTACTCGACTCCCCTCCCCAGCCCGTTATCACGAAGGATAACGTAACCATGCAAATAGACACAGTCATCTATTTTCGCATATTCGACGCAAAGCTCTACGCTTACGGCGCGGTAAATCCCATAGGCGCTTTGGCAAATCTCGCGGCAACGACTCTTCGTAATATCGTCGGCGAGCTTGAGCTTGACGGAACTCTTACGTCAAGAGATACCATTAACGGAAAGATGACCGAGATACTCGACGACGCGACGGACCAATGGGGCATAAAAGTCGGCAGAGTTGAGCTTAAAAACATAATCCCTCCCACAGAGATACAAAACGCGATGGAAAAGCAGATGAAAGCCGAGCGTGACCGCCGCGAAACTCTTTTGCAGGCGGAAGGTCACAAGGCAGCTGCCATTACGAGAGCCGAGGGCGATAAGCAGGCTATGATACTTGAGGCGGAAGGTGAAAGAGACGCGCGTATCGCAAGAGCCGAGGGTGAAGCAAAGGCAGTGCTTCTTGCAAAGGAAGCGGAAGCCAAGGGTACCGAGCTTATAAGAAAACCCGCTCCCGATTTAGCCGTGCTTGAACTTAAAAAGTACGAAGCACTCGTCAAGATGGGCGACGGCAAGGCAGTCAAGCTCATCGTTCCCACGGACGCGGTAAACGCGGTAAAGTCAAACGTAATGTTCTCCGAAACGACAGAGCTCGGCGACTTCACAAGCCCCGCTGACGAAAAAGTGCCTTTACCCGAAAACGACCCCTGCTGTGACTGATTATTAAAAATGAATGTATACCAAAGGCTGAAGGATTTAAGAGAAGACGCCGATAAAAGTCAAGAGGACATAGCAAAGATAATCGGCACGAGCCAATCCTATTACGCGCAGTACGAAAACGGCAAAAGAGCCATTCCTTTCGAGCGCGTAGCGATTTTGGCAAAATACTATAACGTATCTCTAGATTATATCGCGGGATTCACCGATACTCCGAGAAAGCTGAAATAGACATTTTCAAAGTACAGAGAGCGCAAGAGCGTTCTCTGTACTTTATTTTTCGGCTTGCATATCATATATTACTTAACTTTCTTATGTAAAGCACTTGTAAAACCCACAACTTTATGATATATTGTAAAATACGGAGGTGACCGGTATGGATTTTAAAGAAAGCCCGCTCGGAGTGTTTGATTCAGGCCTCGGAGGACTCACTGCGCTAAAGGAGCTCAAGGCTCTTTGTCCAAATGAAAATATAATATATTTCGGCGATACGGGCAGAGTTCCCTACGGCACGAAATCCGCGCAAACCATCAAAAGATATGCGCTTGAGGACGCGCGCTTTTTAAAAAGCTTCGGCGTCAAGGCTATACTCGTTGCCTGCGGTACGGTAAGCACTAACGCAATGGCAGAGCTTCACGAAGCCTTCGGCGACGGCGTTATGGGCGTTATAGAGCCTACCGTTGAGAAAGCGTGTGCCGTAACACGCGAAAACGGCACGCTTTTGGTTTTGGGAACGGAAGCAACAATATGCTCGGGCGTTTACGAAAAGCTCGTAAGCTCGCTTCGACCCGACATAAAGATAATCTCAAAAGCCTGCCCTCTGTTCGTTCCGCTCGTCGAAAACGGATACGTAAGCGCAGATAATACGGCGGTTTCTGCCATCGTCTCCGACTATATCGGGGAGTACGCAGGGTGCGTTGACACGGTCATACTCGGCTGTACCCATTATCCGCTTCTTTCGGACGCGATAAGCAAGGCGCTTCCCGGCACAAAGCTCGTAAATTCGGGCACGGAAGCGGCAAGGGGCATCAAGGAATACCTTGAAAAAAATTCGCTCCAAACCGAAAGAGAAAAAGGAAGCACGAAAATATACGTCAGCGACGGAGTTCGTAACTTCGAAAAATTCGCAAATGCGTTTTTGGGGGAAGAGCCCGACGGCGTGACGAAAATAAATATTGAGGATTATTTCAAGCCATGACCGATATACCCGTAACGATAGAAATTTCCTCTGTCCAAAAGAACTTCGACCCCACCGCAAGCGAAAAAGGCAGAGAGTACATAAGAGCCGACCTTATGAAAAAGGCGACCGAATACGGCAGTATGAGCGCTCTCGAAAGAGAGCTTTCCCGATGTTTTGATATAGCAAAGGACGATTTTGATTCTATCCTCCCCTTCGCAGACGGCGAGGACGGAAGGTTTTCCGCCGAAATGTATACGAAGGGCACGATGAAACAAAAAGGCTCGAAAATAGAGATAAGCTACGACGAAACGGAAGCAACGGGTATGAAGGGCAGTACGACAAGCCTCGTTTTCGCACCCGAAAAGCCGAAAACCGTATTTATGAAGCGCCGCGGCACTCATACGTCGAATATGATATTCGAGGAAAACAAAACCAAAAGCTTCATTTACGGCGCGGAGGTCATGACGCTTCGGATAAATATGTTTACCAAGGCGGTCAAAAACAGCGTAAGTCTTGAAAAAGGCGGAAAGCTCGACATCATATACGCCTTGGAGATAAACAACACGCAAGCACAGCTTAACAGAATAAGGGTGACGGTGACGAGAGATGATATTTAAAGATATGAGCGGACTTCCCGTAAACGTCGCCGAAAACATAAACGCTCCCCACTTTTTCTCCACGCGCCTTGGGGGCGTTTCTTCGGGCGTGTACGAAAGTCTTAACACGAGCTTTACCGTGGGCGATGACAAGAAAAACGTCCACGAAAATCTTAAAAGAATAGCAAATGCTTTGGGTTATGACGAAAGCGACATCGTATGCTCAAATCAAACGCACTCCACCGTTTCAAGAAAAGTCACGAGTGACGATAAAGGTACAGGCGTTTTCAAAGAGAAATTTTCCGAGCCCGCCGATGCTATAATGACGGACGATGACGAAGTGCTGTTACTCGTAAGAAGTGCCGACTGTACTCCCGTTTTGCTTTGGGATAAGGATAATACCGCAGTCGCGGCGATACATTCGGGCTGGAAGGGCACTTTTGAAAACATAATCGGTGCGACCGTGAAAAGTTTTTGCGAAAGCTACGGCGTTGCCGCAGAAAATATATGCGCCGCGATAGGCCCTTGCATCTCAAAGGAGAGCTTTGAAGTAGGCGAAGATGTTGCAAAAATGTTTGCGGATAAAGGATACGGAAGCTTCATCGACCGAAATTATGAAAAGCCGCACATAGACCTCGTGGCGATATGCAAAAGCCAGCTCGAAAAAGAGGGCGTTGCAAACATAGACGTGTCGGGCGAATGTACGAAAATAAATAACGCAAAATACTTTTCGCACAGAGCGCAGGGAATAAAAAGAGGGCTTTTGTGCGCCGTGATAGGAAAAGGAAAAAGTACAAAACAAATTTAAATATAGGGGAAACAATATGGAACTTAATTTGAAAGACAAAGTCGTAATCGTAACCGGTGGCGGCGGAGCTATCGGCTCTGCAATTTCAACTGCTTTTGCAAGAGAAGGCGCAAAGGTAGTTGTTGCGGGCCTTAAACTTTCCGACCTTGACGGTATCGTAAACGAAATAAGGTCAAAGGGCGGCGAGTGCACACCGCTTATCTGCGACGTAACGAATATGGAAAGCGCGGAAAATCTCATCGCAGAGACCGTGAAAATATACGGCAAATTGGACTGCCTCGTAAACAACGCGGGAATAAACGGCGGCCCCGAATACCGTAAAAGAACTCACGAATACGACGACGGGCTCTGGAAAAGGATAATAGACTGCGACTTAAACGGCGTTTACTACTGCTCGAAACACGCAATAGCGCAGATGTTAAAGCAGGGCACGCCCGGCTCAATAATCAATATATCCTCCGTCGCGGGCGTATTGCCGCTTCGCTTGCAGGCCGCTTTCACAGCCGCAAAGGCGGGCGTTATAAATCTCTCGAAAGCCATGGCTATCGAGTACGCAGGCGATAATATCCGTGTAAACGTCATATGCCCCGGCTCCATTATGTTCGAAGGCACAAAGAAGCTGTTTTATGCTAATCCCGAGACCGCAGAGAAGATGATGGCGTCTATCCCGATGAACCGCCCCGGTGACCCCGAGGATATCGCGAGTGCAGCTTGCTTTATGGCTTCCGAGACGGCTCTTGGCTATATGACGGGCTCGGTACAAGTCATCGACGGCGGTTGGACCTCCTCTATGAGAATGTTCTGACGTCAAAAAATATTTCACAAAAGCTCTTGTAAAACGCTTTCGTATGTGGTAAAATTTGTATCGGCGAATAATATTTTTAAATATACATACAAAGGAGAACGAAAATGGATCTTAATTTGAAAGACAAAGTTGTAATCGTAACCGGCGGCGGCGGAGCTATCGGTTCTGCTATCGCAGAGTCCTTCGCAAAGGAAGGCGCAAAGGTAGTCGTTACGGGACGTACTCTTTCCTCCCTCGAAAAAGTAGTTGAGGACATCAAAGCAAAAGGCGGCGAGTGCGCGGCTATCACTTGCGACGTCGGCAACAAGGAAAGCGCAGAAAATCTCATCGCAGAGACCGTAAAGCTCTACGGCAAGGTAGACTGCCTCGTAAACAACGCAGGTATCAACGGCGGGCCCGAATACAGAAAGAAGACTCACGAGTACGACGACGGTCTTTGGGACAGAATTATGGCTTGTGACTTAAACGGCGTTTACTACTGCTCAAAGTACGCTATCCGTCAGATGCTCACACAGGGCACACCCTGCTCCATCATCAACGTTTCTTCCGTAGCAGGCGTACAGCCTCTTCGTTTGCAGGTTGCTTTCACGGCTGCAAAGGCAGGCGTTATCAATATGTCCAAGGCTATGGCTATCGAGTACGCTACAGATAATATCCGCGTAAACGTTATCTGCCCCGGCTCCATTATGTTCGAAGGCACCAAAAAGCTCTTCTACGCTAACCCCGAGACCGCAGAGAAGATGATGGCTGCTATCCCCATGCACCGTCCCGGCGATCCCGCAGACATCGGCGGCGCGGCTTGCTTCCTTGCTTCCGAGACAGCTTCCGGCTATATGACGGGCGCAGTTCAGATCATCGACGGCGGTTGGACATCCTCCATCAGAACGTTCTAATTTAAAAATAAAACTTAAAGGCTACGGCAGATATTGCCGTAGCCTTATTTTTTCACCCGAAGTCACGCGTTCTTCGTTCTTTCTTTTATTTCTTTTTTGATACGGAAAAGTAAAACTATACCGAGCGCGGCGGCAAGTACGTTAACGCCGACGAAATTCACCCATATACCGTCAAGTCCCAAAGGCCACAGCGCGCCGAGAATTATGAGAGGGAAAACGAGCGCCGTCGCAACCGACATAAGCGTTGCCAAGATAGGCTTTTCGATAGCGCTTAAAAAGCCCTGCGTCGTAACCGCAAACCACCTAAACAGATATGCAAAGCAGAAAAATCTTATGGCGCGGGCGGATTCACTTAATAAAAGCGCATCGTTTGCGTTTGCAAACCACGCGGCGACGCTTTTCGAAAAGAAGAACAAAAACGAGGTCGAAACGAGCCCCACTATCGCCGTACCGACGTATGCACATTTCACTATCCTTTTAACTCTGCCGTAGTTTTGCGCGCCCCAGTTATAGCCTATCGCGGGCGAAAGCGAATCGCTTATACCGTAAAGAAGCGGCCAGCACAAATCGCTTGAATACATAAGCACCGCATATACGGCAACAGCTGTCGTGCCGCCGTTTTCTCCAAACGCCTTGACGCCGATAGACATAAGCGATATATTCATAAGTATCGAGGTCACGCGCCCCGCGACGTTGCTTAAAAACACAGGAGAACCGCAAGCGGCTATTTCACCTACCATCACTTTTGTAAATTTAGGCTTTACAAATTGCAAAAGCGCCTTTTTTCTTATAAACGGTACCATAGCAACAACGGAGCTTAAAGACATGGCAACGGAAACCGCAAGCGCAGAGCCGACAACGTCCATTTCAAGCACGAGAAGAAAAAAGCTCAAAAGACCTAT
>JAZRTW010000086.1:0-1630 GCA_045652265.1 Eubacteriales bacterium
CTATCTCAATACCCACGGGACAATGATCGCTTCCTAAAACGTCCTTGTAGATATAGGCGTCGCGGATCTTATCCTTTATCCTGTCGGATACCAAAAAGTAGTCGATTCTCCAACCGATATCCTTCGCCCTTGCGCCCGCTCTGTACGACCACCATGAATACCTCTTATCGCTTGGGTAAATAAGTCTGAAGCTGTCGGTAAAACCCGCCGAAAGAAGCTCGGTCATCTTACCGCGCTCCTCGTAGGAAAAGCCTGCATTACCTACGTTTTCCTTGGGGCGCGCAAGGTCTATTTCCTCGTGCGCAACGTTTAAGTCGCCGCAATATATAACGGGCTTTTTCTTATCGAGCTTCACGAGATATGCACGCAGATCATCTTCGAACTGCATTCGATAGCCGAGTCTTGCAAGTTCAGGCTGTGCGTTTGGGACATAGCAGTTGACGCTGTAGAATTTATCAAATTCGAGCGTTATTATTCTGCCTTCGTCCGCGTGCTTTCCGTCTATTCCGTAGCTTACAAAAAGGGGAGTGGCTTTCGTAAACGAAAGCGTGCCCGAATAGCCTTTCTTTTCTGCAGAAAACCAATACTGCTCATAGCCTTCGCTGTCAACTTCGGCTTGTCCTTGTTGCATCTTCGTTTCCTGAACGCAGAATATATCCGCATCTTCTGCGCGGAAAAAGTCGAAAAAGCCTTTTCCCATACAAGCGCGAAGACCGTTTACGTTCCAAGATATAAGCTTCACTTTGAAAGCACCTCGTCAGCCGCTCTTACTGCCGATACGGCGTCCTTCGCGTAGATGTCGGCGCCTATCTTCTGTGCGTATTCCGACGTGATTACCGCGCCGCCGACCATTATCTTACAATCGGGAGCGACAGCCTTTACCGCTTTAACCGTTTCAGCCATTGCGGGTGCTGTGGTTGTCATAAGCGCAGAGAGCGCAACGAGAGGAATCTTTTCTTGTACTACGGTCTGTGCTATAGCTTCGCTTGCGACGTCTTTTCCGAGGTCGATGACTTCGTAGCCGTAGTTTGAAAGCATCGCTTTAACGATGTTCTTTCCCAGATCGTGTATGTCACCCTTGACTGTTGCAATAAGTACCTTGCCCTTTGTCTTTTGAGCAGTTCCGCTTACACTTAATGCTTCTTTTAGCTTTGTGAAAGCAGCTTCCGCCGCTTCTGCTGCCGTCAAAAGAGAGGGGAGGAATATCTTTCCTTTTTCAAAATCCTGTCCTATAGTGTTAAGTGCGGGGATTATCTCTTCGTCGATCACTTTTGCGGGATCTTTTTCCTTAAGCTCTGCTGCCGCAAATTCCGCCGCTTTGTCAACAAGTCCGCGTACTATGGCGTCTTGCAGAGTTTGCACGGTGTTGCCGTTTTCCGCGTCGGATACGCAAGAGATATATTTTTCGCAGTTTTTATCCATACCGAGTATTGCAAGGCGCGCAAGGAAGGTCTTTTTCATCGTATCGGAGAGGGGGTTCATAATAGCGCCCGAAAGACCTTTTGCCAAAGCTTCGGTGAGGAATACGGAGTTAATAAGGTCACGCTCGGGAAGACCGTAGCTTACGTTTGATATGCCGAGCACCGTCTGTACGCCGAAAGTCTCTTTTATTGCAACGAGAGAATCGAGC
>JAZRTW010000087.1:0-11620 GCA_045652265.1 Eubacteriales bacterium
ATTTGCACGACGCTTTCTACCGAGCCTGCTTTTTTATCGTATGCGCCAAATACGACTCTTTCAATTCTTGAATTGATTATCGCCCCCGCACACATCGGGCAGGGCTCGAGAGTTACATATATCGTACATCTTGGAAGCCTCCAACCGCCGAGTTTCTTACAAGCTCTGTCTATAGCCGTTATTTCAGCGTGCTTTAAGGCGTTTTTATCAATCTCGCGTCTGTTATATCCTCTCGCGATAATAACGCCGTCACGGACGATTACGGCACCTATGGGAGCTTCTCCCAAAGCGGCGGCTTTTTTTGCACATTTAAGTGCTTCATTCATAAAATACTCGTCAATATCAGAATACACTTAAAATCCTCCTTTTTTCTTAAAATTTAATTTTTCTTTTGACAATAGAGAAATTATTTGTTATAATTAAAGATAAATCGTGAGGTGAGTACCATAATTGCTATAGGTTGCGATAATATCGAAAAATCATTCGGTGTTGAAACTGTTTTAAGTGACGTTACTTTCTCTTTAAACGAAGGGGAGAGGCTTGGTATAGTAGGCGTCAACGGCGCAGGAAAATCAACACTTATAAATATAATAAGCGGTAAGATTTCCGATTTCGGCGGAAGCGTTTACGTTGCTAAAAATTCCAAGATCGGTGTTTTGCAGCAGCATACCGAGTTTAGTGCCGATAATACAGTGTTTTGCGAAGCCGTTTCGGCATTTTCCGATCTTATTGAAGCCGAGAAGAAACTGGAGCGTTTACACGAAAGAATGAACTCGGGGGACGTATCGGCGACAGACGAATATGCAAGGCTTTATGAGCGATTCGTCGAAAACGGCGGACTTGAATACAAATCAAGGACAAGGAGCACGCTTATTGGCCTCGGACTCGGAGAGGACAAGTTTGAGCTTGAATGTGACGAGCTCTCAGGCGGACAGAAGACGGTTCTCGCTTTAACGAAGCTTTTACTTTTAAACTATGACATTTTGATTCTTGATGAGCCTACGAACCATCTCGACTTTAAGGCACTTGCGTGGCTTGAAAAATTTATTTCAAATTACGGAAAAACCGTCTTAATAATCTCTCACGACCGATATTTTCTTGACAAAACGACTACGATGACCTTGGAGATACACAACGGCAAGGGTAAAATGTATAACGGTAACTATTCGTCGTTTATCAAGCAAAGAGAGAAAGATAAAGAGATTACTCAAAAACATTACGATAATCAACAAAAAGAAATAGCTCGCTTACGTGCGTATATCGAACAGCAAAGACGTTGGAACAGAGAAAGAAATATAATTGCCGCAGAAAGCCGTGAAAAAGCGATAGACAGAATGAAGCTTGTGGACGCGCCCGAAAAAGAGCCTGAAAAAATGAAGCTTCGCTTTGCTGACGCTCCCGAATGTGCAAATGACGTGCTAGAGCTTACGGGACTTTCAAAAAGCTTCGGTGACAACAAACTGTTTTCTGACGTGAGCTTTTTAATAAAACGTAAAGACAGAGCTTTTATACTGGGCGACAATGGCACGGGAAAATCTACGCTTCTTAAAATATTGATAGGTAAGCATGAAGCTGACTGCGGTGAATTTATATACGGAAACCGAGTAGAACTTGCATATTATGACCAAGAATATCAAGAGCTCGATCCGAATAACACCGTACTTGACGAGATATATTACTCTGCAGATACAGATATTTCAACAACAAGAATAAGAACTATTTTGGGTTCGTTTTTGTTTAACGGAGATGACGTATTCAAGAAAGTCGCAGATCTTTCCGGCGGGGAGAAGGCGAGACTTACTTTTGCCAAACTAATACTTAAGCCTTCGAATCTGCTTGTTCTTGACGAGCCTACTAACCATCTTGACATAAACACAAGAGAGGTTTTGGAAGAAGCGCTATCCGAGTATAATGGAACCGTTTTAGCAGTCTCGCACGACAGATATTTTATAGATAAGCTTGCAACGAGGATACTTTATCTCCAAAATAATTCCGTTTCGGATTATAAAATGGACTATTCACATTTTGCAGAAAGCTATGAAAACTCTGCCCCGAGCGGTGTTATGCAAGCCCAGACAAAGCAAGGGCACGGCAAGGAAAGTTACGTTAACGAGAAAAAACGCAAATCCGAGCTTTTAAAGAAAAGAACGAGATATGAAAAATTAACGAAGCTCATTGAAGAAAACGAATCAAAGATCGCTGAAATTAACGAGCTTCTTTCGAGTGAAGAGGTATCTTCCGATTACGTAAAGGTACAAAATCTTTCACTGGAAATCGAAGAATTGTCAAATGCCAATGCTTCATATTATGAAGAATGGGAGATATTATACGGAGAATTGGAAGAATGAATATTTTAGCACTTTATCTTTACTTGATAAATATTTTTTCTTATTTCTTTATGCGCTACGATAAGCAATGTGCAAGAAATAATACACGCCGAGTCGCTGAATTCACGTTTTTCTACATTGCACTTGCCGGCGGAGGACTAGGCATCGTTATCGGCTCACACACCTTTGCCCATAAGACGCAGAAGTATCTTTTTGCGAAGACGATTCCCATTATAACGGCTGTGGAAACGCTGATTTTTGCTCTATTATTTATCTTTATCGGTGTTTAAATAAAAACGGTTTAACCTGTAATCAATTATCCCTTCATCTTTCATTTTTGAAAGTTCTCTTGACAGCGCGGCTCTGTTTGCGCCGAGATAATCGGCAAGCTCGTTTCTGTTAAACGACAGAATGATCTCATTTTCTTTCTGTCTCGAAAGTAACGTAAGCACCTTTTCACGAATAGTTTTTTTAGATAAAACGTTTATTCGAAAGTTGAAATCAAGAAGTTTTTCGGAGAGCATTCTCACGAGGTTATGCATAAATTTTACGGTATAATCTTCCGCTGTTGAGAGATTTTTAACGTCAAGCCATAGAACGCTGCTTTCGACTTGTGCGCTTACGGAAACGTCTGCAAGCAGTTCTGTATTCGAAAGAGCCTGACCGAACATTTCTCCCGCATGAAGAACTGACAGAATGATAATATTTCCTTCCGAATCCGTTCGCGAGGAAACGACCGTACCTCTTGTAACGACACCCATTTTGCTTTGTTTTTCGTACGGGCACACGATGGTTTCACTCTTTGAATAGCTTACTTCTTTGGCGTTTAAAAACGTAAGCAATGATGATATTTCGTCGCTTGTGAGCCCTATAAAAAGTGAGCAGTTCTTTAACGTTTCACTATAAGCCATTTTATCCTCCGAATTAACTTATTGTTAATATGATATCACAGTTTCACCTTTTTTTCAAGTATGAAAGGATACCTTATATGAATAACGAAGAAAACAAAAATACGAAGATAAGACGTATCATCGAATGGCTTGCCGTTATACCGATGTTGATATTGCTCGTAATCTTTGGAATCAGAATATTCAGATACAACGAAAAGCCTTTTGCTTCGGAGCTTATTTGGAGCGAAAAGGCGCTTGAGATGTACAAAGAAGACCCCGACGATTTCGTTGTATACAGTATACCGACTGCGGCAATTTCAAAGGGTATGGATTACACTTTGGGCGGCAACAAGATAGACGATACGACGAATTATACAGTAAGTAACATTATTTATTTTGAAAAAACCAAAGAATTACAGTTCACTGTTAAGTATCCTGAAAAAGATTTACTTGACAAAAACGTAATTATGCCGTATAAATATGTATTAGAGGATGATAAATTTAGGACGTACACTCCGTCTGATATACAAACGAAGATTATAACCGGATACGTTTATTGCAGAGTTACTGTTCCCGATATAGATATTTTTTCAACGAATACCATCGCGTTTTTGCTTCAAAAAGACGGCAAAACCGCTGATGCAAGACTTATGTACAGTACGCTTGACAGGATCGGTGAAAACTACACTACACAGAGCATAGCTTATTCGCAAGGCAAATATAAGCTTTCTTTTATGCTTCGCATTGCTAAAGATAAAGAATTCAACCTATCCGATATAAAACTTCTTGCAGACGGCGAAGCGCTTGATTATACTATAGACGAGCGTAGCGGTAATGGAAATTATAGGTTGTTTTTTATTGAAGTTTCAAATATAGACCTAATCGATTTTGATGCCGTTGATTTTTATGTTGGAGACGACGCAGTTCGTATCTACGACGTAACGAAGGATAAGACGGTATACGAGGATCTATCGACCGAAGATTATGAATGCGCCGCATTTTACGTTCAGGCAGATGATCTTTTTGTGACACCCGTAAAAACGATGCAGTATGATGCACCGATAAATAATGATTAATTTTTAGGAGGATTTATAAAGATGGACATCAAAGAAAGAGCCTTAAAAGCTCACGAAGAATGGAACGGAAAAATCGAAGTTGTATCGAGAGCAAAGCTCGAAAGCAAAGATGACCTTTCGGTTGCATACACGCCCGGTGTAGCAGAGCCTTGCCTTCAGATTAGCAAGGATGTAGATTTGTCATACAAATATACGAGAAGATCGAATCTCGTGGCGGTAATTACAGACGGTACGGCAGTTCTTGGCCTTGGAGACATCGGCCCCGAAGCAGGTATGCCTGTTATGGAAGGTAAGTGCGTACTTTTCAAAACATTTGGAAACGTTGATGCATTCCCTCTCTGCGTTCGTTCCAAGGACGTTGACGAGATCGTTAATACGGTAAGACTTCTTGCAGGTTCATTCGGTGGTGTTAACCTTGAGGATATTTCCGCACCCCGTTGCTTTGAGATTGAGCGTCGCTTGAAGGAGTGCTGCGACATTCCTATTTTCCACGATGACCAGCACGGTACGGCGGTCGTATGCCTTGCCGCGATGATCAATGCTTGCAGACTTACGGGACGTGCAATGTCTTCCCTTAAAGCAGTTGTAAACGGAGCAGGTGCTGCTGCAATAGCGGTAACCAAGCTTTTGATAGCTTTCGGACTTGAGGACGTTATCCTTTGTGACAGAAACGGTGCTATATACGAGGGCAGAGAAGGACTTAACTCCGAAAAGGCCGCTATGGCGAAGATAACCAATAAGAGCAAGAAAGCGGGCTCTCTCAAAGACGTAATCGTTGGTGCAGACGTATTTATCGGTCTTTCCGCACCCGGTATGGTTACACCTGAAATGGTAAAGACAATGGCGCCCAAGCCTATGCTTTTCCCGCTTGCTAACCCCACGCCAGAAATATTCCCCGAAGATGCACTTGCGGCAGGTGCGGCTGTAGTCGGAACCGGACGCTCCGATTTCCCCAACCAGATCAACAACGTGCTTGCGTTCCCCGGAATCTTCCGTGGAGCTTTGGACGTAAGAGCATCAGATATCAACGATGAAATGAAGATCGCGGCTGCAAAAGCTATCGCAGGTATTATAAGTGACGATGAGCTTCGCGCAGATTTCATTATTCCCGATGCATTTGATAAGAGAGTCGCTCCTTCTGTTGCAAAGGCTGTAATGCAGGCGGCAAAAGATACGGGAGTTGCTCGTATTTAATGTAAATTTTACAAATAAAAAGATGTAAGAAATTTTCATTTCTTACATCTTTTTTGTTTCTGCTTTTAGTATTTTTATAACCGCGAACGTTATATCGTCTCTTCGCAGTTTCGATTCTTTTGCAAGAGTTGTAAGGTGATTGCAAATATAACGAGCGTCCTTATTTATAACGCTTATCACCTGTGCAAACAGATTGTCGTTATTTGAAAATGCTTCGGTCGCACCGTCGGAGAACATTATTATCGTGTCGCCTTCGCACAGACGAAGCTTTATGCTTTCAGATACGTATTTGTCAACGATTCCGACGGGAGTGCTTTTTGCATTAAGCTCGTATTTTTTCCCGTTTCTTATAACAAGCGACGATGCACTGCCTGCTTTGTATAAGTTTGCCTCTCCGCTGAAAATGTCTATTTGCAATATGTCCAATGTCGTAAATACTTCATCAAATTTTTTCAAAAGGAGCTTGTTTATCATATCTATTGCTACGTTTACACTGCAACCTCCAGATATCAACTTGTTTAACATAATGCACGACATTCTCGATGTGCATGCGGCTTCCGTACCGCTTCCCATACCGTCGCATATTACGGAATAATAGTCAGCAGGTGTACGGAAACTGCAAATACTGTCTCCGCAAATAGGGGAGTCCTTGAAGCTCAACTGTGATGATGCACCGTCTATAACGATTTTTGATTTCCGCGTAAAACACATAGTATACTTATTCGAGTTATACGTGATCTTAGGTGGTGCAAAATCAATTCCGCATCCGTTTGATACGAGTTTTGCCAACGTCTTTACGCCCATATTGATCTTCGACGGCTTCACGTCGTATGCGTATGCCGTGACGCCTCTTTTTCCTTGAGCAAATACACCGCTGTTTTCAACGCCGACACCAACGAGTATATTTGCTATTTTTGAAGCCACTTCGGGATTTGGAACGAAGTCGGAATTTTCATCGTTTAATGAGCTTAACGCTCTTGAAATATCCAACATTGAGCTTGCGCTCTCAATACAGGAATCGTTTTCACATTTATAAACGATAAGCTTTCTGTATTCGTTATTTATAGACTTAATTATCGTAGGATTACATATTTTAGGGAGCACATCGCTTTTTGATACTGGTATTTCACGACCTTTTTGTAAATATTTTTTCGATAGCTTTATAACCTGTGAAAGACATTCACGTCGGGCGCTACAAGCTCCTTTACTTTTGCAGTTGGCACAAACGGAAGAAAGTGTGTCCTTAATTATCGTGCAAAGTTCTCTCGGTGTGGCTTCGGTTTGGTGTTTACTCATTCCGGAAAATATTTCGGAAAGCTCTTTATACGTTTTGGAGAGCTTGTCTATCCTGTTATTTACCGCCCCGGCGCTTGTAAAAGTAGGGACGGCGTAATCGTATATTTTGACGTTTTCCTTGCTTTTATCGGATATGATTCCAAGCTTTTTACCGATAAATGAAACGGCGACGTATATGATGATCACGAGCACTACGTTTTGAAAAATACTTTCTACCGTCTTTACGTCAGAAGAATAGATACCGTAAACTATCGAAATAAACAAAACGGAGCAAATGGCAACTATATCGGAAAAATTGTAAATTATGCCGAATACTATTGCACATATTGCGATTAGCGGAGCATATACTGCCGCATCGGCCCCGCTTGCAAGTCCGCATATAAGACCTACTATACCGCCCCTCATAAAACCGTATTTTGCACCGGCGAAGATGGATAATAAAAAAGCAAGGACAACGGCGGGATAAAAACCGTAAATGTCTAACGTGTTCAATGCAAAAAGCGCGGTAAACATAAGTGCTGAAGCACCTGCGTCGTTTAAGTTTTCAAATCTTTCTTCGGGTAAAAAGTAGACGGAATATAAGAAAGTGAACGTAACGGACAAAACTATGGTAAAAACAGAAAACAAAAGATTTATGGACGAAAAGCCGCCAACGATAAATTTTTCGAGCGATAAAAACGCCGCTGAACTTGCCGCTGTGACGATCTTTTTGACAAGTGACTCGTTGAATTTCAATGAAGAGAAATACGTCCTTAAAACTATCGTTACAAGGATAGCCGCCGCATAAGGAAATCCAAAATCGGGGAAGAGTATCGCTCCCAAAAACGCACCCAAAAACGGAGCTGTCGGATATTTACTCACACTTGCGCAGATGGCTATTCCGAAGGGGAGAGAATTAAGTAAAAATTCGGTTGAAGAAAAAACGAATGCAAGCCCAAAATAAAACAAAGCGGTAAGAACTTTTTTAAGCGTCACGTTGTTAAAGTATTTTTTCAGTTCTTTTATCATTTCCATATCAAATGCTTGTCCTTTCACGTTTCATATCTATATTGTAGTACAAAGGATTTTTAATTTTTAGCATATTATGTATGGAGCTTTAGTCCTATTTTTGTCGGATTGAATAAATGCAGAAATATTGGTATTTTATACTGTAAAAATAAGTCGGTTTTATTGACAAAAAGAGATAATAGTGATAGAATTGAGTAAGGGTGTTTTTATGAGAAAAAGTAAGAATAATAAGGCTGATAAAACAGCACAATATTTTAAAAAACTATACCCCAACGCAGAGTGCGCGCTTGAGTTTTCGGGCGATCCTTTTAAATTGCTCGTTATGGCGCGCTTATCTGCACAATGTACGGACAAACGTGTAAATATTGTCAGTAAAACGTTATTTGCGGAGCTCCCCGATGCAAAGTCGATGATGGAAGCCGATATAGGAAGAATTGAAGAACTTATAAAGTCCTGTGGACTGTATAAAACGAAGGCTCAAAGCCTTCACGATATTTCATCAGATATATGTAATCGCTTCGGGGGCACCGTTCCGAGTACGATAGACGAGCTTTTGTCTATGAACGGCGTTGGAAGAAAAATTGCAAATCTCGTTCTCGGTGACGTTTTCGGAATTGACGCTGTCGTGTGCGATACTCACTGCATAAGAATATCAAAGCGCATCGGACTTACAGACACAGATAACCCGTACAAAGCGGAAAAACAGCTTACAGCTTTGCTACCTGAAGGAAGTCGCTCCGATTTTTGTCATAGGATAGTCGAGTTTGGGCGTGACGTATGTACCGCCAGAAATCCTAAATGCAATAAATGTGAGCTTTGCGATATTTGTACATATCATAAGAAGGAAATCAAAAAATGAGAATACTTTGTTTGGGCGATATAGCGGGACCTGCTGCCCTTGATTTCGTTTGTGCACGTCTTTGGAAAATCCGCAAGGATTTTAAAATTGATTTTGTTGTTGCTAACGGTGAAAACTGCGCTTTAGGTAACGGAATAGATAAAGAAAGTGCAGAAAAGCTTTTCATATGCGGTTGCGATGTTATAACTACAGGTAATCATATTTGGAAGAAAAAAAGCATCAGAGGCTATCTTGATGACTGCAACGATATAATAAGACCGCTTAATTATACAGAGTTTGAAAACGGAAGCGGATATACGATAAAAGATGTTGAAGGAACTAAACTTTTGGTCATAAACGCCGTCGGAAACGTATATATGAGCGATAGCGGAATCAGTTCACCGTTTGAGGCAATTGACGCAGTGCTTGAGAAGAATAAGGGCGCTTACGATATTGCAATTCTTGATTTCCACGCGGAGACTACTTCGGAAAAATATGCGATAGGAAGATATTTCGACGGACGTATAGACATTGTATTCGGCACGCATACTCACGTTCAAACGGCGGACGAGAGAATACTTCCGAATAAAACGGGCTATATAACCGACCTCGGTATGTGCGGCTCGGATATCAGTATACTTGGAATTAAAAGCGACATAATTATTTCAAGATATATGGGGGAAGAGGGCAGAAAATTCGAATTTGATGACAGAGAACTTGTAATACACGGTGCAATATTTGAAACCGATACAAATACTTTCGGAATTAAGAACGTAACGAGAATCAAAATCCCGAAGGGGAAAGATTAACATTTATTAACGGTTAAAATTTAAAATTATTTATAAAACAAATGGGAGGATATGCTAATGAAATTGCAAAGCAAAATTCTTACGTTGTCTGAAGGTTGGAAGATAGCTTGCGATAAGGACAACGTCGGAAAAACTGAAAAGTGGTATAAAAAGGGAATTCCCCTTGAAGATGCCAAAGACGCAGTCGTTCCGAGCTTCGTACATCTGTATTTTGAGGATTACAGAGGTATAGCATGGTACGAGCTTAATTTCAAAAATGAGCTTAAAGCAACCGAAAACGATCTCTATATTTTGAAATTTGCAATGGCTGAATTCCGCAAAGAACTCTACATAAACGGAAAATACGTCGGCGAGCACGTAGGTATGGAGGATGCTTTCGAGTTCGACGTAACAAAATTCATCAAAAAGGGCAATAACAGAATCGACGTCAGAGTATCGAAACCCTATACTGAAGACGTAGACGGATACAGCTTCTTGGAGATTCCTCACAGAAACGAAATGAAAGAGGGGCTTAAACCCGGTCAGTGCTATAATGCAATGGGACTTTCGGGACAGATCGACCTCGTTGTTACACCTAAACTTTACATTGAGGATTCCTTTATTTTTTCTAATACCGAAACGGGAAACATCGAGATAACCTACACGGTAATCAACGCTTTCGATAAGGCGGTAAAGGGTGTACTCACGAGCGATTGCAGCGTTAAGAGAACGGGCGAATTCGTGAATTCCGACGAATACACCAAGACCTTCGAGGTTGGTAAAACTACAGTAAAGCGTAAGATAAAGATCGATAATTTCCTTTGGTGGGATATTAACGATCCCAATCTCTACAACGTATACACGTCACTTTCCACCGAATTCGGAACATATAAAACGCGTAAGCATACGGGCTTTAGAACGTTCATCGTCGGCGATGACGGATACTACTATCTCAACGGCAGAAGAATATTCCTTCGTTGCTCTCATACCGGTAACTGTGTTCCCGAATCCTTCCATCATATTACGAGCAAGAAGGAATTTTTGCGCAAGGATCTCGTAATGGCAAAAGCGGTCGGATTTAATATGATCCGCTTTATTGCAGGAGCGGGACTTCCCGAACAGCTCGACTACTGTGACGAGCTCGGACTTATGGTATACGAAGAGCCTATGTCAAGCTGGAATCTTGCTGACTCCAAGGACGTAAGAAAAGTATATCAATACGACCTTTTAACCTTACTTAAGAGAGACAGAAGCCATCCTTCACTCACTATCTACGGTTTCCTTAACGAAACGTCAACGGCTAAGAGAGCATACTACGAGGCGAGAACGTCTCTCAAAGCGGCAAGAAAGGTTGATCCCACCAGACTTTTCTTATACAGCAGCGGACGCTGGGACGGCCCCCATTTGAGCAAAGAAAATGCAGATCCTTGGTGCGGCTCTGTATCTAATCCTTTCACTAACACGTGGCAGTGCCTTTGGTGCGAAGAGAGTAATGAGCCCGACGTATATAAGAAAATGCGTATAGAAGCCGGACTTCCCGAGACTGCGTGGAGAATTCTCGGCGATATCCATCACTATCCTCACGGTCCCATCACGAAATTTGACGAAAAACGTATGAGAGAGGTCGGTAATTTCGCGAAGCGTCCCGTATTCTATTCCGAAATCGGTACTGGAAGTATGCTCAACGTCGTATGGCTTAAGCGTAAGTTTGAGGAGATGGACGCTCTTGCTATCGCACCTGACGTAAAGATCGTAGATAAGATGTATAACGATTTTATGCGCGATCTTGAAAGATTCGGCTTTGGTAACGAATATCCTTCCATATTGGAGCTTTTCCGCAGAAGCGAAGTTCTTAATACCCGTCAGAGAAATAAGACCTTTAATATTCTCAGATCAAACCCCTATACTAACGGTATTTCCTTAACGGGTCTTCTTGACCACAGTGTATGCGGCGAAGGACTCTTCACTTTTATGAGAGAATATAAGCCCGGTATGGCTGATACTCTCCAAAACGGATTCGCTCCTTTGAAGTGGTGCTTGTTTATGGACGACACCCACGCTTACAGAGGACGTCCGTTTAACGTAGAAGCGGTACTTGCTAACGAAGACGTATTGAAGGTCGGTACATATCCCGTAAGCTTCAGAATAGTTGCTAAAGACGGCAGTGCCGTTTACAGCGAAGACTTTACTTTCTCCGTAACGG
>JAZRTW010000088.1:0-4055 GCA_045652265.1 Eubacteriales bacterium
TATACGCATTCGTCGAAAGGAGGAGCTATGGAGAGAGTATATACGAAAGAACAGAATAACGCGATTTCGGACAGAGGACACACTCTCCTTGTATCCGCCGCCGCGGGAAGCGGAAAGACGACGGTGCTTATCGACAGGATAGTCGGTATCGTTACGGACGAAAAAGAGCCCGTGGAGCTCGATAGGCTTCTCGTCGTAACGTACACGAAAGCCGCCGCCGCAGAGATACGCGACAGACTTTCCGTAGCGCTTTCAAAGGCGCTTTCCGAAAATCCGTCAAGCAGGCGGCTTCTTCGTCAGCTTGCTATGGTGCCGTCGGCGAAAATAGATACGATGGACGCGTTTTTTCTCGACGTAATCAGAAAAAATTTCGACAAAGCAGGGCTTCCCGCAAGCTTCTCCGTTTGCGACGAGGGCACCAGCGACATTATGCTTACTTCCGTTTGTGAGGAGCTTACGGACGAATATTACGAAAACGAGCCCGAAGACAGCGTATTTTTCAAGCTAATTGAAAATTTGAGCACCGCCAGCGACGACAGCCGTTTCGGTGAGATACTTAAGGGGCTTTATAAAAAGATATTTTCTTTCGCCGATCCCGAAGAATATCTTGACTTTTGCATCTCCGAGTACGAAAGACTTGCAAGCGGCGAGCTTGATTATACGAAATCCCGCTTTTTCTGTGCGATAGAAGACAGCTTTTCTTTGATGTGTGAGCACGCTTTAGACGAAGTGCGCGAGGCTTTGTCTATCGTGCAGGACGACCCGTCTTTTGCAAACTACGCGCCCGCGATAGAAAATCTGTGCTCGTCGCTTGAAGCAGTAAAAAGCGCGAAAAATTACGATGAAATATACAAGGCCGTATCTGGCTATCAAAAAATGAGCTTAAAGGCGGTGCGAAACGCCGATGCAGAAATTAAAGAATTTATAACGGGTGCAAGGGACGACGGCGACAAATTTATAGCGGCGTCGCGTGAGCTTTTCTGCCTTTCGGGCGAAGACCTTCGCGCTTGTTGTGAAGAATACTTTCTTCTTGCGCGTTTTATAAAAGAGCTTTTGATAAAGCTAGATATGAGATTCACACGCCTTAAAAAAAGCAAGGGACTTATAAATTTTGCGGATATGAAGCGCCTTTGCTATGGGCTTTTGTTCGAAAAAAAGGACGGCGTGAGAGTGCCCACGGAGCTTGCGCGGGAGGTCGCGAGGGATTATAAGGAGATATTTATAGACGAATATCAGGACACCGACGGTATCCAAGACGAGATATTTTCATCTCTTGCCGCGCTTTCGGGCGCAAAGCGCTTTATGGTCGGCGATATGAAGCAGTGCATCTACGCCTTCCGAGGCTCCGAGCCGAAGCTTTTTGCGCGTTACTATGACGCATTCCCCTTCATAGAGCAAGGAGAGGGCGGCGAAGCGAAGATAGCGCTTTCCGACAACTTCCGAAGCGACGAAAGCGTTATAAAAACGGTGAATACGGTATTTAAAAGCCTTATGCGAAAGAGGCTTTCCGATATCGACTACGGAGAAGACCAAGCGCTAAAAAAAGGCAAGAATACGGACGCGCACAAAGAAGCGGAGCTTTTTATCACGAAGGTTGAAAAGCGCGAAAAGACGGCAAACGTTTGCCGCAAACAAGCCGCGTCTTGCGCCAAAGAGATAGCAAGGCTTATTTACAAAGAGGGCTATGCACCCGAAGACATAGCCGTTTTAACGCGATTTAACAAGCATATCCCCGTATATAAAAAGGCGCTCTCGGAGCTCGGTATAGAAGTAAGAAGCGCCGATAGTATCGACATATTCACTGCCGCAGAGGTAAGGCTCGTGCGCGCCGTTTTATACGCGGTGGATAATCCCGCACGCGACGTACATCTTGCCTCGGCTTTGTGCAGTCCCGTTTTCTCTCTTACGCTTACGGATCTTGCAAAGCTCCGCCTTTTCGAAAGAGGAAGCCTTTACGAAGCGCTTTTGGCATCGAAAGACCAAGTCGCGCAAAACGCGGCGGCGTATTTAAAGGAGCTTAAAAAGTTCTCGCTTTCAGCCACGGTAGATAAGCTCATATTCAAAATAATAAAGGACAGCGGACTTGACAGAGCCGTAAAGAAAGAGAAAAACGGCATAAAGCGCTATGAAAATCTGCTTCGCTTTATAAGCCTTTCCAAGACCTATAACAGCGGAAGCTACAGAGGGCTTTCGGACTTTCTCTCCTATTGCGAGAGCCTTGAGAAGACATCCTCCCCGATGGCGTCCGACCGCTCGGGCGCGGGTGTCACGGTCAGCACGATGCACGCATCGAAGGGCCTTGAATATAAGGTCTGCTTCGTCGCAGGCTGTGAGACGGACTTATTCGGCGGAAAGCACGCGGGAATAATATACGACGCGGCAACGCCCTTTGCGTTTACGCTTATGCGCCAAGACGGTTTTGTGAAACTGCAAACACCGCCCGTCGCGGCGCTGAAACACCTTAACAGATATAAGCCCGTAAGCGAGGAGATGCGCCTTCTTTACGTAGCTTTGACGCGTGCCAAGGAGAAGCTCTATATTTCGTTTGCTCAAAATGAGGAAGCCTTGGGCGATATGCTTTATAAGATAGACACAGAGCAGTCTCCCGCAGACGATCATTTTATCCTCGCCGGAAAGACTCACCTTGAACTTATCTTACGCGGTATCGCCGCAGGCAGAAAAGAAAGCCTTGAAGAGATATTTTACAGAGATATGGGAATTGAGTCTTGGCTTAAGGTGCGATTTGCAGAGGACGGCGATTTTGAAGATATGTCGTTTTCGGCTGAAAATGCGGAGAAAAAAGCGTACGAGGCTTATCCCGACTACATTTATCCCCACGCCGAAAGAGCGCTTATCCCTGCGAAGATATCAGTTTCGGACATCGACTCCGACGGTGAGAGGGAGAACCCCAAATTAAAGGGCGAGCTTCCGAGTTTTATGGCGCCGTCTCACGCTACCGCCGCGCAAAAAGGCACGGCGATGCATAACTTTATGCAGTTTTGCGATTACGAGAATGCGGCGTGGGACGTGCGTGCGGAAGCCGAGAGAATGGCTCGTCTTGGCTTTATAAGCTCCGCGCAGACGGAAATTTTGGATTACGAAGCTCTTTCGGGATTTTTCAAAAGCGAGCTTTATAAAGAAATGAAAAATGCGCGCCGTATCTACAGAGAACAGCGCTATAACCTTCTTGAGAGCGCGTCGAAATATTACGAAAGTGCCGATGCCGAAGGTCAGAACTTGCTTATCCAAGGCGTTATAGACTGCTTCTTTGAAAACGCCGAGGGCGAGATAGTGCTTGTTGATTTTAAGACCGACCGAGTCGGAAAAGAAGACGGCGCAGATATATTGCGTACACGCCACACACCCCAGCTTTTGCTATATTCGCAGGCGGTGGAGCGTATGCTTAACAAGAAGCTTTCGAAAGCTTACGTTTACTCGTTTGCACTCGGAAAAGAGATACTTTGTATATGAAGGAGGGGCTTATGTTAATTGAAAAAATAAATTCCCCCGAGGACTTAAAAAAACTCACTGACAGTCAGACGCCTGCTCTTGCTGAGGAGATAAGAGCGTTTTTAGTGGATAGCGTACAAAAAAGCGGCGGTCACCTTGCGTCAAATCTCGGCATAGTGGAGCTTACGCTTGCTTTACACAGAGTTTTCGACTGTCCGAAAGACAGGATAATCTTCGATGTCGGACACCAATCATACGTGCATAAGCTTATCACGGGACGTAAGGACGGTTTTGCAAGGCTTCGCAAAAAGGACGGTATATCGGGATTTACCAAGTCCGACGAGAGCGAGTATGACGCCTTCGGCGCGGGCCACAGCTCTACGGCGCTTTCCGCCGCTTTGGGCTTTGCGGAGGCATCGCGTCTTGCAGGGGACGACAGTTTTTCTATCGCCGTAGTAGGCGACGGCGCGTTTACGGGCGGTATGGTGTACGAGGCTTTAAATAACTGCAAGAAGGACTTAAAGCTCATACTCATCTTAAACGATAACGAGATGTCCATCTCGAAAAACGTCGGCAGAATGTCGAAATACATAAGCGATATGCGC
>JAZRTW010000089.1:0-5531 GCA_045652265.1 Eubacteriales bacterium
GACATAAAGACGGCGGTAGTGACAGCGCGCCCCAAGCGTCTTGCAGAAGCTTTTGTAAAGGAGCTTGGGTGTGATGTTGCGGCATATAATAACGGCGCGGAAATTTACCGTGGCGAAAATGTGCTGTGCTCCTTCCCTATCAGTTCCGATTTCGTTTGTGAATTTGCGAAGAATATGCAGGGCTTCAACCCCGACGTTATGATCGGCGTAGAAGCGAACGGTGAGCTTTTTGCAAATTCCAATATGTACAGCGCTTGGGATCTTTTGGACGCAACACGATGCGATCTGACACGTTTTAAAGGTGATTCAGTTTCTAAAATCTTAGTAGGCGCAAATAACTCCTCAGATATTTCGGATATTGCATCGTTTATCAAAACGGAAGACGTCCGAGTAGAGCTTGCAGGAAGTACGGCAATCGTTACCTCGTCTAAGGCTTCAAAAGCAAAAGCTATTGAGAAAATTGCTTCCTTATATGATGTTGCTATGTCGGGAGTATACGTATTCGGCAACGATCTTTCCGACGTTGAGATGCTGCGCCTCGCCGGTCACGCGTATTGCGTTTCAAGCGGTCATCCGATGGCGAAAAACTATTCGACAGTCGTCGGTTCAAATAATGAAAGCGGCGTTTTGAAGGCAATTCAAAAATTTATAACCGGAATTAAAAGATAATCAAAATATCCCCTCACTTGAGGGGATATTTTGATGTGTAGGCATATTGACAAAGACAGTAAAATGGTGTATAATCAAAAAGCCGCAAAAATTAATAGTATGCAGAGATATCGAAGTGGCGCCGTTGCCGAGCGCTGCCGATGGCAGATAAAGCGAGGCATAAGGCGGGCAGCGGTCGAAATTTTGCGAAGCGAATATCGAGCAGAAAATTTCGGGCACCGCAACAGGACATAACGGGGCGCCCCGTCGATAATTTATAAAAAATCAAGCTCATTTGAGTTTGATCATATATGCAGAGATATCGAAGTGGTCATAACGGGGCTGACTCGAAATCAGTTTGCGAGAAATCGCACGAGGGTTCGAATCCCTCTCTCTGCGCCAAACAGAAAATCCACCTTTATGGTGGATTTTTTTGTTGGTGTATTTTTTTGAGGGATTCGAAGCAGTGAAAAAAGGCTCCGGTGGAGCGTTTTTGAACGGTGACCGATGAATTTTGCAAAGCGTCACCCTAATATAAATCCGAAATGCTTTGCAAAATTCAAGAAGAATCCCTCTCTCTGCGCCAAAGAGAAACCTCTTTTGTCAACCAAGACAAGAGAGCTTATTTATTTAATGAGTACTTACTTTCATTCTATTGACAGCAAAAATAAACCAAGTTATAATTAATGTAAGAATATGATAAAAGGAGTGTCGGTTGATGAAAAAGTTGTTTCAAAATTCAATATTTACAATAATACTATGTTTCTGTATTATTCTCCTTTCTTCATGCAGTGGGGGAATACAAAGTTCTGAAGCAAAAGCACATATTAATGAGTTCTTTACCGCTATTGTTGACGAAGATTACAACAAAGCAGAAACCTTACTTCACCCGGAATTTCCGAGTGAAGTAGAAAGCTTTTTCCTCAATGTCGAAGAAGAAACAAGTATCGATTTTCAAGAAGGTATAGAAATCAAAAAATATACAAGTTTTTCATCTTCTTTTTACGATAGCACCGTGAATGGTTCAACTTACGAATTAACGATGCAAACTACAGTAGGCGAAAAACCCGTTGAATTCACGATAGAAATTCTAAAGAACGAAGCCGGATACGGAATATATAATCTTGACTTAAACATTTAATTGTATACAAGTCTACAATTTAATTTTAAAAAGTATCGATATCTTATTGACAAAATAAGGCAATATGTTATAAAATTAACTATAATATTTTTTAATTAAGAGGTGTAATTATGGCAAAGACAGTTCAGGATATTCTTGCTATCATAAAAGAAAAAGACATCAAAATGATAGACTTTAAAATGGTCGACATCAACGGTCAATACCGTCACGTAACCATTCCCGCAGAAAACTTTTCAGAAGATACGATGAAAAGCGGTATCGGCTTTGATGCGTCTAACTACGGCTATGCCGTCGTTGAAAAGAGCGATATGGTATTCATTCCCGATCCCGACACAGCTACGGTTGACCCCTTCTGCTCAATCCCCACTCTTTCGATGACCGGTAACGCTATGATCATCGACACTCCCGAAAACCGTCCTCTTGCACAGTATCCGCGTAACATCATCAAAGCGGCTGTTGCATATATGAAGGATAGCGGAGTTGCCGATGAGATGAAGATACTTCCCGAATTCGAATTTTATCTTTTCGATAATGTTGCTTGGAACGTAGACGCTAAATGTGTCAGCGCAAGTGTTGACGCAAAGCAGTCATATTGGAACTCAAATACCGAGGGACTCGGTGTAGTCGTTCCCAAGCAGAAGAACTATCACATTGCAAAACCGTTTGATATCTCATACGAGTGCCGCAGCGAAATGTGCATGCTTATGAAGGAAGCAGGCATCGAAATCAACTATCATCACCCCGAGGTTGCCGCATCCGGTCAGTTTGAGATCGAGCCCCAGCTCGGCGAAGTCGTACACATGGCTGACGCGACGATGATGATAAAGTACATTATCCATAACACAGCCCTCAAGTACGGTAAGAGTGCTACGTTTATGCCTAAACCCATATACGGCGAGGCAGGAAGCGGCATGCACGTTCACATGCTTCTTTTCAAAGACGGACAACCCGTATTCTCCGATGATAACGGCTATTCACACTTAAGCGAAACTGCTCATTATTTTATCGGCGGTATTTTGAAACATATCGGTTCGCTCTGTGCGATAACCAACCCCAGCACAAACTCCTTCAAACGTCTCGTTCCCGGCTTCGAAGCTCCCGTAACCGTCGGTTACGCAACATCTAACAGAAGCGCTGTAATTCGTATTCCCGCTTATGCAAAGAGCCCCGATAAGCGCCGTTTCGAGCTTCGCAACCCCGACCCTACCTGCAATCCCTATTTCTGCTATGCGGCAATTCTTATGGCAGGTCTTGACGGTGTTAAGAATAAAATCGATCCTCATAAAGAAGGCTGGGGCCCCTACGATATGAACCTCTATAACCTTCCCGAAGAAGAAAAGGCAAAGCTCAAAGGTCTTCCCGTTTCTCTCGACGAGGCTCTTGACTGTCTTGAGAAGGACCACGATTACCTCACACAAGGTGGCGTGTTCCCTGTAGAGCTTATCAATAACTTCGTTAAGTCGAAGAGAGCGGAGATAAGACAGCTTGCAGCTATCCCCCATCCCGCAGAATTTGATAAGTATTATAACCTTTAAAATTCAAAACCTCTCTTGCTTTATCACAAGAGAGGTTTTATTTTATAAATTTTTTGATATTTTTCGTTTTATCTGCAAATAATAGAGATGAAAGAGAGGTATTAAATATGTTTAAACACGAAAAACAACTTTTTCATCCTGTTGCTATTGAAAGACCGAATGCCCAATACGCCGCACTTTTGCACGAGCAAGTAGGCGGAGGTAACGGCGAACTTAAGGCGGCAATGCAGTATATGTCACAAAGCTTCCGCATAAAAGATCCCGAGATCAAGGACTTGTTTCTTGATATAGCTGCAGAAGAGCTCGGACATCTTGAAATGGTGTCCCAGACAGTAAATCTTTTGAACGGCCACGACGTCGACTATAAAGCAGTAGACGTAGGAGAAATTCAAAGCCACGTACAGCTCGGACTCGCTCCCGGACTTATAAACGCTTCCGGATATTCTTGGACTGCCGACTACGTCACCGTAACAGGTGATCTTTGTGCAGATCTTTTGTCCAATATTGCATCTGAGCAACGTGCAAAGGTCGTTTACGAGTATCTCTACAGACAGATAGAAGATAAGAAAGTAAGAGAAACTATCGACTTCCTCTTAAACCGCGAGGAAGCGCATAACGCAATGTTCAGAGAAGCATTCAACAGAGTACAGAACTCCGGCTCAAACCGCGACTTCGGTACTACGAAAGCGGCAAAGATGTATTTCAGTATGTCCGAGCCCTCTCACGGTGATAGCTTCGCAAAAACGGAAGTTAATCCTCCTTCTTTTAAGTAATAAGCTCATATAACACAAAACCCTCACCGACAAAGTGAGGGTTTTGACTTTATTCTTCTATAAATTTAACTGCCGTGCCGTATACGATAACTTCCGCCGCACCCTGCATAACCGCAGACGAAGCGTAGCGGATATTAACGACCGCGTCTGCGCCTAAAGCTTCTGCCTCCGCTACCATTCTTTTCGTAGCAAGAGCGCGCGCCTCGTTCATCATCTCGTTATAGGACTTCAGCTCTCCGCCGACTAAAGTCTTAAAACTTTGCGCGATATCCTTTCCGATATGTTTTGACTGTATCGTGCTTCCCTTTACAAGCGACAGCGTTTCGAGTTTTTTTCCGGTAATATAATCAGTATTTACTAAGATCATCTTCCTCACCTTTCTTTATTTCATTTATTCGTTCAATACATACGTAAACAGTAACAGCGCAGAAAACAAGCGGTATTATGCCTAAAAGATACTTCCATACGCCATCAAGAAAAAATACCAAAAACGAAAAATAAAGAGCGTAATACAGCACCATAAGAACGGAGACAATGATAGGTGCGAGCATTTTCTTTTTATGCATTTCAAACTCCCCTATTTAACGTCAAAATAGCCGAGTATCGTTTCGTTTTTATCGGTCAATATTGAGCAGACTGCGATACTTGCAAGGTAATTTTTCTTTATGAACGAAAAAGTTATTCCGTAAAAATCAATACCTTGAATCTTCGCTGTAAACTTTAATGCGTCAAATTCCTTGCCGTCTACGGTAACCTTTTGATAGCCGATATCCATATCAGTATAGCCCATATTCTCATAGGCTGATTTAATTGTTCCAATCTGCGATTCAAGCGTATTTTTTATATTTAGCGTTACCGCTTGAACTGCGTTAAGTTTTTCAAGATTTACATTAATACTGCTTCCTTCACTAATGTAAGAAGCATACATATCGTAAATAATGCTTGCGTTTTCAAGTTGTTTTTTTACGTTATCATCAACAACGTCGCCTACTATGTTGTTAATTTCTAAAATCTGTTCCTCGGTATAAAATACCCATTCAGAAGGTAATGTGCAGGAAAGTCCTAAAAAATCGTTGTTATAGGTGTTGCTTGCAACTTTACCCATTGAAAATTCGGGTTTGTTTTCCGTTTCGGTATTAGTATCTGTATTGATGTCAGTATCTGCATCTTTATCAGTATTGTTTTCGGTTTGAGTATTGTCACCGCTAATGATCTCACCGCGTACGTCCTCGTCTTTCTTGTCGCCGAAGCAAGAGCAAAGGCTAATAAGCATAAAAGCTGTCAATAATAAGCATAGTAATTTTTTCATAGATTTATCTCCTTTTTAAAATAATAATCTGAATACCTGATATGCCGTTGCGCTTAAATTAGCATAAGCGTTTTTGGTGTCAAGAGCTTTCTCTAGAGTCGTTATGCCTCGTAAAATAGGAAAGT
>JAZRTW010000090.1:0-1994 GCA_045652265.1 Eubacteriales bacterium
AAGCTCTGCGCAGTCGACGTTGAAAGCGAAAAAATTCTCGGCACGGCATCGTCGTATACTACCGTTAAGACGGATATAAACGACGGACTTGCAAATGCGCTTGGTTTACTTGAAAAGAAAACGGGGAAGATAAGCTTCGACGAGTGCTATGCTTGCTCATCAGCCGCAGGCGGACTTCGAATGGTCGTGAGCGGACTCGTACCCGAGCTTACCTCGGAAGCCGCAAAGCTCGCTTCCTTGGGCGCCGGAGCAAAGGTCGTCGGACTTTATTCCTTCGATCTCACGGAAGACGATATCGAGGAAATAGGGAAGCTTTCTCCCGATATATTCTTGCTTACGGGCGGTACGGATGGCGGCAATACCGAGTGCATTTTGAATAATGCCAAAGCGATTGCAAAAATGAATCCCGAATTCCCGATAGTTATAGCGGGCAACCGCTCTGCTGCGAGGGAATGCGAGAGGATTTTAGAGGGCTTTGAGGTCTACGTTTGCCCCAACGTAATGCCGAAGTTCGGAACTCTTAACATAGAGCCGACACAAAGCCGTATACGAGAGATATTTTTAAACAGAATAGTAAGTGCGAAAGGTTTAAGTAAAGCCGCAGAACTTTTATCCGATATTATGATGCCCACACCTGCGGCGGTCTTGCAGGCAACAAAGCTTCTTGCGGACGGCTATGACGGCGAACTGGGTATAGGCGAGCTTGTCGCGGTAGACGTAGGCGGCGCGACCACAGACGTTTATTCTATCGCAGACGGAATGCCCGAGCACATGAACACGGTCTACAAAGGTCTTCCCGAGCCGTACGCAAAGAGAACGGTCGAGGGAGATATCGGTATGCGCTACAGCATAGGCGGAATAGTCGACGCCGCGGGTGTCGAAAAAATAGCCGAACTTTCGGGACTTTGCAAGGATAGAGTAATCGAACTTGTGGAAGACCTTAAACAAAATACCGACAAAGTGCCGGGCGAAGACAGCGAACTTGAAGCACTCGACTTTGCACTTGCGTCCTGTGCCGTCGAAGAAGCGGTCACGAGGCACGCGGGAACGATAGGCGAGACTTACACGATGATGGGACTTACTTACGTCCAAGAAGGAAAAAACCTCACCAAAGTAAAGCAGATAGTCGTTACGGGCGGAAGCCTTATCCACACAAAGAGAACCGAAAAAATCGCATCTTGCGCGCTCTTTGACGCGCAAAAACCCCAATCTCTGCGTCCTAAAAATGCAGACGTTTGGGTAGACAGAACGTATATACTTGCCGCTATGGGACTGTTATCGTCGCATTATCCGAAAGCGGCACTTCGAATAATGAAAAAGGAGCTTGAGTACCATGGATATTCAGAACAAACGAATCTCTGATGCGGAATTTGACGCGATCAGAAAAGAAGTCCTCACACAATGGCCTACCGGAAAAGACGTAGATTTAGACGAGGCGGTTGCATATCACAAGGCGATGCCCGAATCAAGAAACTTCTCCAAAAAGCTTTTGGAAGCAAAGAAAACGCGCCACACTCTCGTCCAACCCCGTGCAGGCGTTCCCGTTATAGAAGAACATATCAAGCTTATGCAATACTTGGAAAAAGAGGGCGAGGCAGACCTTCTTCCTTCCACCATTGACAGCTATACCCGTCAGAACCGCTACGAAGAGGCTGAAAACGGTATCGCCGAGTCGCTTCGACTCGACAGAGCGATGTTGAACGGCTTCCCCGCAGTAAACCACGGCGTTGCAAATTGCCGTAAGGTAATCGAAAGCGTAAACGTTCCCATGCAGGTGCGCCACGGCACTCCCGACGCTCGTCTTCTTGCGGAGATAACTCTCGCGGGTGGATATACAAGCTACGAGGGCGGCGGAATTTCCTATAACATCCCCTACGCCAAGAGCGTATCCCTCGAACGAAGCATCGCCGACTGGATGTACGTTGACCGTCTAATCGGCGTTTACGAGGAAATGGGTATCCGCATTAACCGCGTGCCGTTCGGACCTCTGACCG
>JAZRTW010000091.1:0-7523 GCA_045652265.1 Eubacteriales bacterium
AGCACTTGAACGCGAAAACGTGTTCACTATGACGAAGACCCGTGCAACGAGTCAGGATATAAGACCGCTTAAGATCGCGGTACTTAATCTTATGCCCAACAAGGTAGTTACGGAAACACAGCTTTGCAGAGTGCTTTCGAACACATCTTTGCAGGTGGAGCTTACGCTTCTTTACCCCCACAGCCATAAATCTCTCCACACCTCCGAGGAGTATATATCACAGTTTTACCGCAGTACGAAGGACGTCGAAAACGAGAGCTTCGACGGACTTATAATAACGGGTGCGCCTGTGGAAAGACTCGACTTTTACGAGGTCAGCTATTGGGACGAGCTGTGCAGACTTAACGAATGGACAAAAACGCACGTATATTCCACGATGTATATATGCTGGGCGGCTTTCGCGGGGCTTTATATGAATCACGGTATCCCCAAGATACCGCTTTCCAAAAAGCTTTCGGGTGTATACGAGCATAAGGTCATTATGCCGACAAACCCCATCGTGAGAGGCTTTGACGATACGTTTTACGTACCGCACTCCCGCTGGTCTGAGCCTTATGCAGAGGATATTTTGGCTTGTAAGGAACTTGACGTTTTGGCAAGTTCTGAGGAAGCGGGAATATATCTTGTCGCATCGAAGGATAACAGACGCTTCTATATAACGGGACATTCGGAGTACGATTTTAACACGCTCGACAGTGAGTATAGGCGCGATATAGCAAAAGACCCCACTACGCCTATTCCGGTGCATTACTATCCGAATGACGATTCAAACGCCGTTCCGCAAAACACCTGGAGAGCGCATTCGCATCTTTTATTCTCGAACTGGCTCAACTATTGCGTATATCAGGAAACGCCTTATAATCTGGAGTCTTTGAAAAAGTAAGGATATTATTATGACTGATCTTTCATCACCTCTTGCCGACAGACTTCGTCCGCAAAGCTTTGACGATATAGTAGGTCAACAGAAGCTTTTCGGCAAAAACGGAATAGTCAGAAGACTTTGCGAGGGCGGTAAGTTTACGAATATGATCTTTTACGGTCCATCGGGTACGGGAAAGACCACGGCGGCGAACATCATCGCGAAAATGTCGGGACTTCCGCTTCGCAAATTAAATGCGACTACAGCTTCACTTGCGGATATAAAGGACGTCGTTTCGGAAACGGGTAAGCTCTTTTCGGCAAGCGGAATACTTCTTTATCTTGACGAGATACAGTATTTCAACAAAAAGCAACAGCAATCTCTTCTTGAATATATCGAGGACGGCAGGATAATCCTTATCGCGTCTACCACAGAAAATCCGCGCTTTTACGTGTATGGCGCTCTTTTGTCCCGCAGTAACGTCTTCGAGTTTAAGCCCGTAAGCCAAAGCGAGATACTGCCCGTAGCCTTTAGAGGAATCGACGCTTTAAACGCGGAGCATAATACCAAAAAGCACTTCGGTGAAGGTGCGGCAGAGCACCTGGCGGCAATATGCGGCGGAGACGTAAGACGGCTTTTAAATCTCGTTGAGAGCGCGTACTTTGCAGAAAGCGGTGACGTCGTTTCAAAAGAAACGGCTACGTCGCTTTGCTCCAGCGCGGGCGGAAATTACGATAAGGGCGGTGACGAGCACTACGACCTTTTGTCAGCGCTCCATAAGTCGATACGAGGCTCCGACCCCGATGCCGCGGCATTTTATCTTGCGAGGATTCTTGATGCGGGGGATATCATCTCTCCTTGCAGAAGACTTCTTTGCATAGCAAACGAGGATATAGGCCTTGCATATTCGCAGGCGGCGGTTATAACCAAGGCTTGCGTTGACAGCGCCTTACAGCTCGGACTGCCCGAGGCAAGACTGCCTCTGGCGCACGCGGCGATAATGCTTGCGACTGCTCCGAAGTCAAACAGCGCCTACCTTGCAATAGCAAAGGCGGCATCTCTTATCGCCGAGGGGCGTGGCAGAGGCTTTCCGAGAGCTTTGCAAAATATGCACACGGATGGCGAAGAGAGTGCGTCAAAGGGGCAAAATTACAAATATCCTCACGATTACGAGAATTCCTACGTTGCCCAGCAATATCTTCCCGATGACATAAAGAACGAAAAGATATACGAATACGGCCTAAACAAGAACGAGCAGAGCGCCAAGTCGTACTGGGACAAGATCAAAAAATAACGAGCACCTCTCTCGCATTTTGCATAAGTCACACGGCTTAAGGTAAAAATACGAGAGAGGTGATTTTGTGCTGACGGTACTTATTCGCACGGCGATAATATATTTTGTCGCTGTGTTTTCACTTAAATTAATGGGAAAGCGGCAGGTCGGCGAGATGCAGATATCCGAGCTTACCACAGCCGTACTTATGTCGGAGCTTCTTGCAAATCCCGCAACCAACCCCGACGTTCCGCTTATCTACGGAATTATAGCCATAAGCGTGCTCGTCGCGTTGGAGATAGTCGTTTCCTTTCTCGTTACGAAATCGGGGCTTCTTGCCCGCATATTCGATAACCGTCCAAGCATAATAATAGAACACGGCAAGGTAAAACAAGAGGAGCTCAAAAAGCTCCGTTTCGGCATAAACGAGCTCGTAAGCGAGCTTCGGCAAAAGGATATCTCCGATATTGCCGATGTAGACTATGCAATATTAGAGCCGAACGGCAAAATAAGCGTGTTTCCCGTAAGCGAGGCAGATGCCGTCACAAAGGGTGATATGGGTATCAAAACAAAGGGTGGTATGGCGTTCACGCTCGTTTGCGACGGAGATTTTTGTATGTCGGGAATGAATGCCGCGCACGTTACGAAAAAGGATATCGAAAAAGAGCTGAAAAAGAAAAATTTGAAGCTTTCAGAGGTGTTTTTGATGTCAAAGAGCGCAGACGGAAGCTATAACGTGATAAAGAGGGAGATATAATGAAATCTGCGATTTCAGCACTTTGTATTTTAGGTCTTATAGCGGCTCTTTGCTTTTTTTCTTCAAGTAAGATAAACGATATTTGTAAAGAAACCGAAAAATTTGTCGAGAGTCTTCCCGAAAGTACAGAGGGTGTTGACCCTGAAAAGTGCCAAAATGCTGTGGACAAATGGAAAAAGGACAGTAAGTTTTTAAGCTATTTTGTGAGTTCATGTGATATCTCGGATATCACCGAGGCACTTATGACCATTAGAAATTCCGTCGTTACCTCAAGTGACGACGAATTTGCCGGCGCAAAGGCAAGACTGGTGGCACTTCTTGCGCTTATGAGAGAAGCGGAGCATTTGGAATTTGACAATATTTTTTAAAAGGTGATACTATGACGTATAAATGTAAACCCGATATGAGACTTACACCGTTTACGTTTTCGCTTTTACTCGTCGCGTCGACTTTGTGTCTTTGCGAGGGGGTAAAGAGAGAGGGAAGAACGATGTGGCTTCTTTTTGCCCTTTCGGCATTATTTATCGCGGCGTCCTTGGGTATTGCAAACAGATATATGTTTTATCGCTATATTTACGTGCTTTCCGCAGACAGCATAAAGATATACCGCATAAGAGGTGTGTCGAGCACGCTTCTTGCAAACGTCGCTTTATACGAATGCTTGGCGCTCGTTAAAAGAGAGGAAGAGTTTTTGCACGGCGGGGATAGGTATAAAAGCTATAACCATACGCAAAATCTTTACCCGAAAAATGCGCGGTATCTATATTTTGAGAGTATAGGGGAAAAGGGTGTGATGCGCCTTGAAGCAAGCGACGAGTTTTACTCGATGCTTTTAAGATTTATGCCGTCAAAGGAAGTTTGAAATCTTGTTGACACATATAATTACTGTGCAGATTAACCTATAAATCGAGTTTTTGCCTTACTGTAAAATGTATCGTTTTTATGCAAGTTGATGTTTTTTAATAAAATCGGTAAATTTTTCGCAAAACCTATTGACAACTGCGAAATTTATGGTATAATTTAGACAAAGAAACAAATAAATAAAGACCTAAATAGGTCAATTTACACAAAAGTTCTGTTTTAATATAATAATTCTAAAAAGAAAGGCGTGATACCGTTGGCAAGTGATGATGAGCGTTTGAGTGCGCTGAAGACCGAATAAGATGTAGTTTTAAACGGAAAAAAGATTTTGATAGGAGATTTGAAAGAAGGTAAATTCGACGCAAATTCAATATATAGACATCGTTCAAACGGTCTTCGGCGCACGTGGGGTTTATCCTACGTGCGTTTTATTTATATAATTTGACATTGACATATAATTTTTTTCAAAAAGGTTTTCTCTTTTTAAAAAACTTATCCCTCTGCTGAATTTAAGCAGAGGGATAAGTTTTTGTATTTATCTTCTGAGTGTTGCGCCGAGGCTTTCTGCCGCCTCGATAACTTTTTTAGAAATTTCTTCAGCTTCGTCGTCGGTAAGCGTTCTGTCGGGCGCGCGAAGTGTCAAGCTGTAAGCAAGGCTCTTATTATCTCCGAGTGCTTCGGACTCGTAAAGGTCAAAGAGCATAACGCTTTCGGCGAACTTGCCTGCCGCCGTCTTTATCGCTTCGCAAAGACGCGCGCTTTCGAGGCTCTTTGAGCAGATAAACGCGAAGTCTCTCGTAGCGGCGGGGAATTTGGGAAGGGGAGTATATTCTCTCTTGAAGTTACAATGAGCAAAGAGAGTGTCGAAATCTATCTGTGCGATATACATTTCGCCCTCCGCACCGAAGTTTTCCACGGTTTCGGGGTGAGCTTGACCGAGGGTTGCAAGAAGCTCGTCGCCGATATACATATTAGCGCATCTTCCGCTGTGGAAAGTCACGTTATCCTTGCAAGCGGTGATCTTTGCATCTTCGATGCCAGAAAGCTTTAAGAGTTTGTTGATTATTCCCGCAAGCGTATAGAAATCGCAGTCGCCGTAAATACCGAGGGTGACTTTAACTTTCTCGTCGGGAAGCTCGTTTATATCTTCCTTGGGGATATAGACTTTCGCGATCTCGTAGAATCTCGCACTCTTGTTGCGGAAGTTATAGTTTCTTGCAAGAACTTCCATCATACCCGAAAGCGCCGTCGTTCTCATAACGCTCGTATCCTCGCCCAAGGGATTTTTGATGGTCACGCATTTTCTGTATGCACTATCCTCGGGTAAGCGAAGCTTATCGTAGCTCTTGGGGCTTATGAACGAATAGGTGTATATCTCGGAAAGTCCCATACCCGTAAGCATTGCGTTTAAGTCTCTTACGTATTTCTGCTTTTGTGTAAGTCCGCCCGTGGTGGACGCGCCTGCGATGGGCGTTGAAACGATATTGTTATATCCGTATATACGCGCAACCTCTTCTGCGATATCGGCGCATCTTTCAACGTCTTCTCTGTAAGAGGGAACGTATACCTTGCCGTCCTTTATCTCGAATTCGAGGCTTGTGAGCACCTTTTTCATATATTCCTCGGAAAGCTCCGTGCCCAAAAGCTCGTTTATCTTTGCGCTGTCAAAGGGTATAACGGTCTGCTCTTTTTTTGCGGGGTAGACGTCGATTATGCCGTCTACGACTTCGCCCGCACCGAGCATTTCAACGAGTTCGCAAGCTCTTTCAAGAGCCGCGTAGGTGTTTTCTCTGTCAAGACCCTTTTCGAATCTGCCGGAGCTTTCGGTTCTGATACCGAGCGCTCTTGAGGTCGTACGGACACAAGGACCGTCGAAGCATGCGCTTTCGAATATTACGGTCTTGGTGCTGTCCTTAATGTCGGAATTTGCGCCGCCCATAACGCCTGCGAGTGCAACGGGCTTATTCTCGTCTGCGATAACGAGCATATTCTCTGAAAGCTTGTATTCCTTATCGTCAAGCGTTTTCATGGGCTCGTCTTTTTCTGCAAGGCGCACGTTTATCTTCTTACCCTCAAGGCAGGAATAGTCGAACGCGTGCATAGGCTGACCGTATTCGAGCATTACGTAGTTTGTGATATCAACGATATTGTTGATGGGGCGAACGCCCGAAGCGCGAAGACGAGCGCGAAGCCAAAGGGGAGAGGGCTCGATCTTTACGTTCTTTACTGCTCTTGCTGTATATCTGAAGCAAAGCTCGGGCTTCTTTATCTCAACGTCGATGTAGTTTTCGATCTTGTCGCCGTCACCGCAGCCCTTTACTACGGGTGTATGAAGTCTTATGGGCTTATCGAAGGATACTGCGCTTTCCTTTGCAAGTCCGATAACGCAAAGGCAGTCGGGACGGTTCGGAGTGATTTCAAATTCAACGACCGTATCGCGCATATCGAGCGCATCTCTTATATCGTCGCCTATTTTGCACGGCTCCTTTAAAATAAGTATGCCGTCGTCAGCACCGTAAGGCACGTCGTTTTGCGTAAGTCCTAGCTCGTGGAATGAGCAGAACATACCCTCGGATACTACGCCGCGAAGCTTGCCCTTCGTAATCTTCGTGCCGTCTGCGAGAGTCGATTTATGTCTTGCTACGGGAACGAGTGCATCAACGACGAGATTCGTTGCGGCGGTTACTATCTGTATAGGCTCTGCTTCGCCCACGTCTACCTTGCAGACGGTGAGCCTGTCGGCGTCGGGGTGTTTTTCAAGAGAAAGCACCTTGCCCACCATAACGTTTTCGATATTTTCGGAGAGCATTTCAAAACCTTCGACCTTTGAGCCCGTATCCGTCATTCTGTCGCAATATTCTTTAGCCGTAACGTCGATATCAACGTATTCGGAAAGCCATTTTAAAGATAAATTCATCGTATTGCTCCTTTCTTAAAACTGCTCGATAAAGCGCTTATCGTTCTCGTAAAGAAGGCGCATATCGCTTATGGAGTATTTTCTCATTGCAATTCTCTCGATTCCAAGCCCGAAAGCAAAGCCCGAATATTCTTCGGGGTCGATTCCGCACTCTTCCAATACGTGAGGGTGTACCATTCCCGCACCGAGAATCTCGATATAGCCTTCGCCCTTGCAAAGCGGACAGCCCTTGCCGCCGCACATAAAGCAGGATACGTCGACCTCTGCAGAAGGCTCTGTAAAGGGGAAGTGGTGGGGACGGAGTCTTATCTTCGTGTCATCACCGAAGAGCTTTTTAGCAAGCGTCTCAAGGCAATCCTTCAAATTGCCCATAGTTATCTTCTTATCAACTACAAGTCCTTCAAGCTGATGGAACATAGGCGAGTGAGTCGCGTCGACGGCGTCGCTTCTGTAAACTCTGCCGGGCGCTATCATTCTGATGGGAGGCTTTGCGTCTTTCATTACTCTTATCTGCATACCGGAGGTCTGTGTGCGAAGAAGGATATTATCCGTGATGTAGAACGTATCTTGGGTATCTCTTGCAGGGTGAGATGCGGGGATATTAAGCGCTTCGAAGTTGTAGTAGTCAAGCTCTACTTCGGGACCTTCCGCAACCGTATAGCCCATTCCGACGAAGATATCGACAAGCTCCTCTTCAACGAGCGCCAAGGGGTGACGCTTACCGATAGGAAGCACCACGGGGGGAACGGTTACGTCGATAGTCTCGGAAAGAAGCTTTTTAGCGGCAAGCTCGGATTGGAGGCTTTGGCTTTTCTCCGAAAGCTTTTCTTCGATAAACGCCCTTACGCTGTTTGCG
>JAZRTW010000092.1:0-4686 GCA_045652265.1 Eubacteriales bacterium
CGAATCACAAAAATTATTTCATCTTGATATCATAATAAAATATTTTACAAAAATTACACATATTTTTTCGAAAAAATCAGAAATTTTTGTAAAATTAGCTAAAAATTTAACATTTTTTTACAAAAACATATTGCAGAAACGAAAAAACTTGTGTATAATGATAATAACAAAATCATTTTTCCGGATTTTGAAAACGAAAAATATTTATATTAAAGGAGTTATACCCATGAACAAAACAGAACTTTTAAATGCCGTTGCAGCAGCGGCAGGCGTTTCCAAGAAAGACACAGAGGCAGTTGTAAAAGCAACTCTCGAAACCATTGCTAAGGCTATGGCAGAGGGCGACAAGGTTCAGCTCGTTGGCTTCGGTACATTTGAGACTCGCGCACGCGAGGCTCGCAGCGCAAAGAATCCCCGCACAGGCGAGGTTATCAAGGTTGCTGCTTGCAAAGTTCCCGCTTTCAAGGCAGGCAAGGCTCTTAAAGACAGCGTAAATAAGTAATCAAAAAACGAGATGTCGCAAGACATCTCGTTTTGCCTTATGTTTTACGCAGAGGACGGCGTTTGCCGTCCTCATTTTTTTAGGGCGTTGGGATATATTCTTTAAAGTTATTAAAAGAAAATTATTGAAAATCACCAAAAACGCCGATATTTTTCGAGAAATTGCACTAAAAGCCTTGACAAATGGTAAAATTTGTGTTACTATACCATACTGCCATTATAATCGAATTGTCTCGCCTAAATTCAGAAAGCGAATGCATCATAGCGCTTTTTCAAGTGCGGCGAAGCGGATAGGCAGGGAAAATACCGCATTTTTTGTTCCTTTTGCACAAATCACTTTCGGCTTGTGTAAAAATTCGAAAAACGGTTTTTAAAAAATTTTCTCACCTTATTCGGTTTTTTAGCGAAGAAGAGCGGATTTTTCCGCAAGCACAGCGTTCAAATTCTTTGACAGAAACGGAGTGGACAAATTATGGTAACACCTCGCAAGCTTGGCAAGACCGAGCGTATGAGCTTTTCCAAAATCAACGAAAAGCTTGAGATGCCTAACCTTATCGGCATTCAAAAAGACAGCTATGAGTGGTTTATCAAGGAAGGTATGAAGGAGGTTTTGGAGGACGTTTCCCCCGTAACCGACTATACAGGCAATTTCAGCCTTTCCTTTATTGACTATGCTGTTGACACAAACCCCAAGTACAACGTTGAGGAGTGCAAAGAGAGAGACGTAAACTACGCGGTATCTCTTAAAGTAACGGCACGCCTTACGAACAACGAGACGGGCGAAGTTAAGCAAAACGATATTTTCATGGGCGATTTCCCTCTTATGACCGAAGACGGTACCTTTATCATCAACGGTGCGGAGAGAGTCGTTGCTTCCCAGATCGTTCGTTCCCCCGGTATGTATTACGAGTCACAGATGGACAAGTCGGGCAAAAAGCTCTTTCTTTCCACCGTTATTCCTTACAGAGGTGCGTGGCTTGAATACGAGACCGACGTAAACGATATTTTCTACGTAAGAATAGACAAGAACAGAAAGATTCCCGTGACCGTACTTTTGCGTGCTCTCGGACTTTGCGAAGATCATCAGATAGTTGATTTCTTCGGCGAAGATCCCAAGATATTGAGCACTATGGCAAAGGACGGCATGAACGTAGCCGCACAAGACCACAGCTCTACACCCGAGGCAGAGGCTCTTAAGGAGATCTACAGAAAGCTCCGTCCCGGCGAGCCCGCTATGGTTGACAGCGCACGTCAGCTCGTTGACAATCTTTTCTTCGATCCCAAGAGATACGACCTTTCCAACGTCGGACGCTATAAGTTTAACAAGAAGATGTCCCTCACCGCGAGAATCACGGGACACGAGCTTGCAGAAGACGTATTTTCGAGAACAACGGGCGAATTGCTCTTTGCAAAGGGTACCGTTTTGACGGAAGAGAACGCTCAACTTATCGACGATAACGCCGTAAATGAAGTTATTTTGAAGATAAGCTTCGAAAGCGGCGAGGAGCCCCGTATTATTAAAGTGGTAGGAAACGGCACGGTAAGACTTGCGGCGTTCGTTGATTTCGACCTTTCCGACGTTGACCTTCGCGACAGAGTCGACTATGCGGTTCTTTCCGAAATATTGGAAAGCTGCGAAACGGAGGAGCAGATAAGAGAGCAGTTCTTCGAGAGAAGATACGAACTTTGCCCCAAGCACATCACGAAAGCGGATATTTTCGCTTCCGTTAACTACTTAAACTGCCTTGAGTACGACGTCGGAACGACAGACGACATTGACCACCTCGGCAACAGACGTCTGCGCTGCGTAGGCGAACTTTTGCAAAACCAGATGAGAATCGGTTTTTCCAGAATGGATAAGAGCATCAAGGAAAGAATGTCCATTCAGGATACAGCCGAGCTCACACCTCAATCCATTATAAATATACGTCCCGTCGTATCCGCTATCAAGGAGTTCTTTGGTTCATCGCCTCTTTCGCAGTTTATGGACCAGACAAACCCCTTGTCCGCGCTTACACACAAGAGACGTCTTTCGGCTCTCGGTCCCGGCGGTCTTTCCAGAGACAGAGCTTCTTTCGAGGTGCGTGACGTTCACTATACGCACTACGGAAGAATGTGTCCCATCGAGACCCCCGAAGGTCCTAACATCGGACTTATATCCTCACTCGCTATCTATGCGAAGACGGATATTTACGGCTTTATCATCGCGCCCTACCGTAAGGTAGTCGACGGCATCGTTACGGACGAGGTCGAGTATATGACCGCGGATGTCGAGGATAAATACGTCGTAGTTCAGGCAAACGAACCCCTTAATCCCGACGGAAGCTTCGTAAACGATAAAGTCATCGTTCGTGAAGTCGGAGAAATTATGGAAGTCGATAAGTCCAAAGCGGACTATATGGATATTTCTCCCAAGATGGTCGTTTCCGTTGCTACCGCGATGATCCCCTTCCTTGAAAACGACGATAACTCCCGTGCACTCATGGGCTCAAACATGCAGCGTCAGGCTGTTCCTTTGATGGTTACCGACAGTCCTATTGTCGGAACGGGTATCGAGTACAAGGCGGCAACCGACTCGGGCGCAGTCGTTTTGGCAAAGCGCGCGGGCGTTGTAGAGATAGCAAACGCGGACAGAATCATCATTCGCGCCGAAGACGGTACGAAGGACGTTTACAACCTCGTTAAGTTCAAGCGCTCCAACCAGGGCACTTGCATAAACAATATTCCTATCGTTGATGCGGGCGAGGCGGGAGCCAAAGGTCAGCCTATCGCAGACGGCCCTTCAACGAGCCAAGGCGAGCTTTCCCTCGGTAAGAATATGCTTATCGGCTTCCTTACTTGGGAAGGTTACAACTACGAGGACGCCGTACTTATTAACGAGCGTCTTGTAAGAGAGGACGTTTACACCTCTATTCATATTGAAGAGTATTCCTTGGAATCCAGAGATACGAAGCTCGGACCCGAGGAGATCACCAGAGAGATCCCCAACGTCGGTGAGGATGCATTAAAAGACCTCGACGCAAGCGGGATAGTTTTGAAGGGTACGGAAGTACACTCGGGCGATATACTTGTAGGTAAGGTAACGCCCAAGGGTGAGACCGAGCTTACCGCTGAAGAAAGACTTTTGCGCGCGATCTTCGGTGAGAAGGCAAGAGAGGTAAGAGATACCTCTTTAAGACTTCCTCACGGTGAAAGCGGAATCGTCGTTGACGTAAAGATATTCACAAGAGCCGCAGGCGACGATCTTATGCCCGGTGTAAACAAGGATGTAAGAGTATACGTTGCACAGAAGCGTAAGCTTTCCGTAGGTGATAAGATGGCAGGCCGCCACGGTAACAAGGGTGTCGTTTCGAGAATTCTCCCCCCCGAGGATATGCCCTTCCTTCCCGATGGTACACCTCTTGATATCGTGCTCAATCCCCTCGGCGTTCCTTCCCGTATGAACATCGGTCAGGTGCTTGAGGTACACCTCGGTATCGCCGCAAAGAAGCTCGGCTGGAAGGTAATGACTCCCGTATTTGACGGTGCTACGTACGAAGACATTGTTGAGTGCATCAAGGAGGCGGGACTTTACAGAAGCATCATCGACGGCGAAAGACTCGTCGGCAAGGTATTGTATGAAGAATACCTCGATGAAAACGGCGACAAGAAGCTTAAGTTCGTTGATAAGGAAATGAAGGAGCACGCAGACTTTATCGAAGCGCTCCGCGTTGACAAGAAGCTCAAAGTAAAGATCGACAAGTCCGTATATACGCAAAACAGCCAGAGCGAGATAGATGCTTACTTCGGCAAGGGCGACGTTTTTGAGGACGTAAATCCCATAAACGATTACTTTGCAGGAGAACTTTACGAAGAAAAGACGGGCGAAAACGGCGAAAAGAGCTACGAGGCTATCGACGAAGCCATTGTCTCCGACGCAAGACGCTTTAACGAACTTCGCAAAGCTGATAAGATAAAGATTGCCGACGGTAAGACAGTGCTTTACGACGGACGTACGGGTGTTGCATTCGATAACCCCGTAACAGTCGGAATTATGTATTACCTCAAGCTTCATCACCTCGTTGATGATAAGATACACGCACGTTCAACAGGTCCTTACTCTCTCGTAACACAGCAGCCCTTGGGCGGTAAAGCTCAATTCGGCGGCCAGCGTTTCGGTGAGATGGAGGTTTGGGCGCTCGAAGC
>JAZRTW010000093.1:0-18814 GCA_045652265.1 Eubacteriales bacterium
GCATAATATTTTTCCATTTGGAATGTCCGGACATTATTATTTCCTCCGATATTTTTAAATTTTATTTATACATTCAAGACCGATAAGCTTAAGGCAAACGCCGATTATCGTTCTTGCACAAGACGTTAGTGTTATTCTTGAAGCGCGAAGCTTTGCGTCTTCTTCTTTTGCTATGGAGCAATCGTGATAGAAGGTGTTAAACGCCTTGCAGACGTTTATAAGGCAACGCGTTACGTAAGAGGGCTCAAGATCTCTTATTGCCGTGGCGATCTTTTCGGGAAGCATCGCCATTTCCAAAATGAGATTCTTTTCCGCATCACAGCTTATGACGATATCGCCGCTTTGGGATTCTCCCGCCTTTTCAAGCACACTGCAGGCTCTCGCGTAGGAGTACTGCGCGTAAGGGCCCGTGTTTCCGTCGAAGTTGAGCGCCTCGTCCCATTTGAAATCGACGTCTTTAATACGGCTGTTATAGAGGAAGTTGAACACGATAGCGCCGACGCCGACCTTTCGTGCAACTTCGTCCTTGTTTGCGAGATTTGAGTTTTTCTCGTCCATAACGGCGGCGACTTTGCTTATCGCCGTGTCGAAAAGATCGGATAAAAGTATCATATTTCCCGCTCTCGTTGAGAGCTTTTCGCCGTCAAGGCTTACCATTCCGAAGGGAACGTGGTGAAGCTTTTTGTAAAAATCATATCCCATAAGCTCAACGACCTTGAACCATTGAGCAAAATGGAGAATCTGCGCGCTTGCCGTTACGTATATACAGCTATCGAAGTTATACGTTTCGTTTCTGTAAAGTGCGGCGGTTATGTCGCGTGTCGCATAAAGCGTCGAACCGTCCGACTTGAGTATGAGACAGGGGGGCATCTTGTACTCTTCGAGGTCGATAAGTCCCGCGCCGTCGTCAAATTTCAAAAGACCTTTGTTTTTAAGCTCCTCTACGACGGGCTCCATCTTGTCGTTATAGAACGCTTCTCCGTTGTAGGAGTCGAACTTCACGCCGATAAGGTCGTATATCTTGTCAAATTCGATAAGGCTTATATCTCTAAACCACTTCCAATAGGAAAGCGCTTCGCCATCTCCCTTTTCCATCTTGGTAAACCAAGCTCTCGCTTCGTCCTCAAGCTCGGGGTGTTCTTCCGCTTCCTTATGAAACTGCACGTATATCCTCGTGAGCTCCGAAACGCCGCCTTCTTCTACTGCTTCTTTGCTTGACCATTTTTTGAATGCAACTACGAGCTTACCGAATTGCGTACCCCAGTCGCCGAGGTGATTTACGCTAACGGTTTTATATCCCTCGTAGTCGTGAATGAGTCTTAAAGCGTTACCGATAACGGTAGAGGGAAGGTGACCTATATGGAAGGTCTTTGCGATATTCGGGGAGGAGTAGTCAAGTACGACCGTCTTGCCTTCCCCTGTGTTTCTTTTACCGTAGCCCTCGCCCTTATTTACGATATCCGTGAGTATGCGTGCGTATTCCTTATCCGTAAGCTTGAAGTTTACGTAAGGCCCTGCGGCACATACCGTTACTCTGTCGCTTTCGGGAAATGACGCGGCAAGGTCGGGAGCTATCATATTGGGAGCCTTGCGAAGCTGTTTTGAGAGCCTGAAGCAAGGGAACGCTATGTCGCCGAGCGCCTTATCGGGCGGATATTCCAAAAGCTCAATGATATCGGCTTCGGAAAGACCCGTGCTTTCGCAAAGCCCTTTTGCTATATATTTTTTAAGTTCTGTCATTTGTTGCCTTCTTTCTTGACTTTTGCGTATTCTTCTATTATTTCTCTTTCGTTGAAGGGATATTTTTTACCTTCTATTTCCTCGTAGTGCTGATGTCCTTTTCCGGGTATTATGATAACGTCGCCGTCGTTTGCAATATCCATTGCGTGGCGGATTGCGTCTTTTCTGTCGTTTATTATCTCGTATTTGCCGTCTTTGTTTTTCTCAAGTCCGAGATTTATTCCGACCATAATATCCGCGTTTATTTCTTCAAGGCTTTCAAAACGGGGATTATCGGAGGTGATAATGCAGACGTCGCTATGCTCCATCGCGATACGGCCCATATCGTAGCGGCGCGCCTTTGCTCTGTTTCCGCCGCAACCGAACACGGTGATTATCCTTTTGTGAGGATAGTTGCCTATCGTCTGGTAGAGGTTTTCCATACTCAATTCGTTGTGCGCGTAGTCAATTATGGTGGAAAATGCAAGTCCCGTGTTCACCTTTTCCATTCTGCCCTCTACAAACGCTTTTGCAAGACCTGCGCATACTCCCTCGGGTTCACAGCCGAAAGTGAGCGCGCAAGCGGCGGCGGCAAGTGAGTTATACACCGTAAATTTTCCGGGAATATTCATTCTCACGCCGTAGCCGGTAGCGCCGACGGTAAGCTCGTAGGCGGTTTTAAGCCCTCTTTGGTCTGATGTAAATTCAATATTTTCTGCTCTTATATCCGCTTTTCTGTCAATTCCGTACAAAACGGGGCGCTTGCCGAAGGGAGCTGTTATATATGGGAAATTCTCATCGTCGGCGTTTGCGAAGGCTTCTCTGCATTGGGAGAAAAGTATGGTCTTGCAATCTCTGTATTCCTCGAAGCTCTTGTGCTCCGCACCGCCGATATGGTCGGGGGAGAGATTCGTATATATCGCCGCGTCAAACGTGATGCCGTAGCATCTGTTCATCATAAGTCCTTGCGAGGACACCTCCATTACCACTACGTCTACGCCGCAATTTTCCATAGCCGCGAAATGACGGTGTATCTCGTAGCTTTCGGGAGTGGAGTTGTCGCTTTTTTCGAAAACGTCGCCGTAAATGATACCCGTCGTTCCGATTATGCCTACCTTGTGGCCTGCTTCTTCAAAGATGGAACGGAGCATAAAGCTTGTACTCGTCTTGCCCTTCGTTCCCGTTATGCCGATAAGAAAGAGTCTGTCCGCGGGTCTTTTAAAGAAGTTTGCGGAACAAAGCGCAAGCGCCTTTCTCGTATCCTCGAACTTTATGAACGTCGCGTCGCCATACCCTTCGGGTATTTTCGAAACGGCAAATACTCTGCAGCCTTTTTCGTATGCAGAGCCGATATAATCGTGGCCGTCGACGCTCGTTCCCACAAGACACACGAAAAGCGAGTTTTCGTCTGCTTTACGGGAGTCGTAGCAAAGAGAGGATATCTCTATGTCACGGAAATTATCACAGGTGTATTCGATTTTGTTAAGTATTGCGGATAAAAGCATCGCATTCACTCCGATTCGTTTTTAAGCATACATAATATTATATATCTATATTTATACGTTGTCAAGGAAAAAATGCCGCAAGGCATAAAAAGAGACGGTGCGAAACCGCCTCTTTTTGATGTATTTTAGTTGTTAGCAGCCGTTGCAGCTTCAACGAGAGAAGCGAATGCTTCCTTATCGTTTACAGCAAGTTCAGCGAGCATCTTTCTGTTTAAGTTGATGCCTGCCTTCTTAAGTCCGCATATGAACTTGGAGTAGTTGATGCCGCAAGCCTTTGCCTGTGCGCTTATTCTCGTGATCCAGAGAGCTCTGAAATCTCTCTTCTTCTGCTTTCTGCCTGCGAATGCCTTGTTGCCGGACTTCATTACGGCTTGCTTCGCCATCTTGAAGTGTTTGCTCTTGGAACCCCAGTAGCCTTTAGCGGCCTTCAGCATCTTATTTCTTCTTTTTCTTGTAGCAAGTGCGCCTTTAACTCTAGCCATTTTAAATTACCTCCTGATGATAGATACGTCTTATGCGTAGGGGATAAGCTTCTTGATAGCACCCTCGAATGAAGGACTGAGGATACCACCCTTGCGAAGCTGTCTCTTACGCTTCGGTGTTTTAAGGCCGAGCTTGTGACGTCTGTGTGAGTGATTGAGTTTTACGTTACCGCCCTTTGTAAGAGAAAATCTCTTCGCGGTAGCTTTATGAGTCTTGATCTTTGCCATAACTTTATTTCCTTTCAAATCGTTTTTTTAATTACACACCCATTATTTTTTGACGGGTGAAATAAACATCGTCATAGAGCGCCCTTCGAGTACGGGCTCCTTGCTGACAGTGCCGTTTTCGGCAACTGCGGCTGTGAAACGGTCGAGTATCTCTTTGCCTATTTCAAGGTGCGCCATTTCTCTTCCTCTGTATCTTACGACGACTTTGACTTTATTGCCGCTTGCAAGGAAGCGAAGCGCGTGAGAAACCTTCGTTTCGAAGTCGTGGGTATCAATTCTGCAGGAAAGCTGAACTTCCTTGACTTCGATGACCTGTTGCTTTTTCTTTTGCTCTTTTTCTCTTTTATCGCTTTCGAAGCGATATTTGCCGTAGTCCATAACCTTACAAACAGGAGGAACGGCGTTGGGGGAAATCTCAACTAAATCGTATCCCGCATCGTAAGCGATCTCAAGGGCGGCGGAAGCTGACATAATTCCGTGCTGCTGACCGTCATTACCGATAAGTCTTACCTCTTTTGCGGTGATCTTTTCATTGATGCGAAGTTCCTTGGATGCTATTGTTAAACACCTCCGATAATAAAATAAAAAATGCGAGCCTTGAGCCCGCACAGACAAACAGCATACACCACCTTCGGCAGCGTACGTTTTTTGAATATCAAACCGTATAAGCTTTGCTCTTACGGTGAGAACTGTGGGGTTCTTCTTCTTTTTGCTCCGTGATTATATCACATATAATGTGCTTTGTCAATAGCTTTTGTAAAAAAATCAAAGATACTTTTCACGCCCGTATAATTTCCCCCGTTTGTCAAAAAATACTTTCAAAAGTATTTCTGTTTGGAGGAATTTTTATGTACGATGCTGTAATTTTAGCGGGAGGTATGGGCAAAAGACTTCACCCCGTTACAAAGGGATATCCCAAGCCCCTCGTAAGCGTGGGCACGAAACCGGTATTGTGGCATATTTTGAAAAGCCTTGATAGGATCGGCACGAAAAAATGCGCTCTCACGCTTATGTACGAGGGAGAACATATAAAAAAGCGCTTTGGTACAAGCTTTGGTAATATGAGCCTTGAATATTTTACGGAGGACACTCCTCTGGGTACGGCGGGCGGCGTAAAAGAGGCGGCAAAGGCGCTTTCCGGTGACAGCTTTATAGTTTTGTCGGGCGACGGTATGTTCGATTTCGACTTAAACGAGCTCGTGCGTTTTCACGAGCAAAGCGGTGCAGAGCTTACCGTGGGCACGTATTTTTGCAAAGACCCTACCGAATACGGGACGGTTATTTCTGATAAGGACGGAAAGGTTGTCGCATTCGCGGAAAAGGCGTCTTGGAGCAGTACGGTCACGGGAAACGTCAACACGGGCATATACGTTGTGAATAAAAGCGTTCTCGATCTCATTCCAGAGGGGAAGGCGTGGGATTTTGCAAAAGACCTTTTTCCTCTCCTTTTGAAAGAAAAGAGAGCACTTTATTCAAAGACGCTTTCTGGATATTGGTGCGATATAGGAAACACGAAGGCGCTTCTTTCCTGTAATACGGACGCATTGAACGGAAAGATAAAAGCAAGCTTTGAGCAAGTCTTGCCCGAAGGAGAGGGCGAATACGAAAACAGCATCTTCGGGCGCGATTGCATCTTAAAGAAGGGCGCTTCGGTAAAGGATTGTATTATAGGCGACGGATGCGTTATCGGCGAGGGCGCAGAGCTTTCGGAAAGCCTTTTGCTTGAAGGCGCAGAAGTCGGCGCAGAGTGCAGACTGTACGGCTGTATCGTTGCGGCAAACGCAAAGATTATCGACGGGACGGGCTTTAGGGGTAAGTCGATAGGCAGAGCGGGAGAGTTAAAAAGCATAGGTGGCGACGAGCTTTGCTTTAAGTTTACCGACCGCGGCATAACTTTAAATACCGATGCACCGTCCGACAATTACGAACTTTTGGGCGCGGCGATATGCAAGGCTTGCGGTATGGGAAAAGTTGGTATATTAAACGACGGGCTTGAACCGTCGGTTTTTGCGGCAACGCGTATAATAACGGGTGCGGCAAAGGCGGGCGCAAGATGCGCTTACGATTTCGGTGTAGGCTTTGATGCGCAAAGCGCTTTTGCGGCGTATTCCTATGCGCTCGGTGCATCGGTGTTCGTAAAAAGCGAAAAGGACGGCGTATACGTAAAAATATACGACAGCAGTACGGCACTTGCAACTCGTGATTTCGAAAGGGAGCTTATATCCGCTATTCGAAGCGGCGACGTACCGCTTTCTGCCAAAGAGCCGGTAAGGACGCACGGACTTTCCCCAAGATACACCGACGCGCTCATAAAAAGCGTTTACAGCGCAAATATGGGCGTTTTCAGCTTCGACGGGCTCGTTTTCGCATTAGAGCCCCGTCCGAGCCTTGGCTGTCTTCGTGCGGCGCTGTCACTTCTCGATGCACAGATATATACTCCCGAAAAAGCGAGCCTTTATTTCGATAAAAGCGGCGTCGATTATATGGGAGTGGAGATATCCGACGACGGCTTTGATTTAAAGATAAATTACAGAGGAAAGACGTATAAAAAAGAGCTTATATGCGCCATATTGGCAAAGGACGCGGCGATGAGAGGGGAAAGGGAACTTCCCGTTTCGTGTGAACGTGAGCCGGAGCTTTTGTGGGCTGACGACGGTATAAATATTGAAAGCTTCCCGTCGTCACCGCTTGACGGAAGGCAGGCGCTTGCGAGATTTAATGCAAGAAGAAGCCTTTGGATATCCGACGCATCTTTTATGCTTATGCGTCTTGCGTCGGTTATAAAAAGCCGAAACCGCGATCTTGCCGCTCTTGCGTCCGACCTTGAGGGTATATGCAAGATCGAAACCGTCGTTCCGTGCAGAAACGGCAGAGTTTACACTATGGAAAGGCTTATTAAAAACGGCGCTTCCTACGGCAAAGAGGGAATAGTTTTCATCGGAGAAAAAAGCCGCGCAAGCGTTATGTGCAACAGGGACGAGAGCCTTCGGATAATCGCCTACGCTACGGGTACGGAGGCGGCAGAAGCACTTTCTTCGGAGATAAAGAACAAGATAAACGAAATACTTTAAAAAAAATTTGAATGTTGTATTGCCAAATCATTCGGTATGTGTTATTATATAATATATAACTAACCAATTAATGACAAAACGCCGAAAGGAAGATATAAAAGTGCAAAACGATATGCAGACAACGAGAGTGGAAATTGGTGACGGCATAAATCTGTGCCATATAAGAACGGGAAAATTCAAGCACGCAAGCCTTGCGATAAGCTATGCGACGAAGCTTACCGCCGAAAACGCCGTGACGAACTCATTGCTTACGTCGGTGCTCACGAAAAGCTGTGCGAGATTTCCCAAAATGGAAGATTTCAACAGAGAGCTTGACCGCCTTTACGCCGCAAGCATAAACGGAAGCGTAAGAAAGTACGGAGAAGCTCACACCGCGATAATTAAGGCGGATACCTTGCAAAACAAATTCGTTCCCGACGGCGAGGACGTTATAAAGGAGCTCACGGAGCTTCTTCTTGACGTGCTTCTTGCACCTTCGCTTCCCAACGGTGTTTTCGATAAGGAGATACTCGAAAGCGAGAAAACGAATCTTATCGACCTCATCCGCGCCTCTCAAAACGATAAGGACGGCTACGCCGTGCGTCGCTGTGCGGAGATAATGTGCGAAAACGAAAAGTTTTCCACCTACGTTCACGGCGATGAAGAAACGGTAGCCGCAGTAGATGCCGAAACGCTTACCGAAAGATATCACGAGATCGTTTCGGGCGCAAAGTTTGAGATATATTTTGTCGGAGACTACGACTGCGAGGCTCTTGCGAATATATTAAGGGAAAGATTCCAAGACATAAGAAGAAACGTATCTTTGGAGCTTCCCGCAACGAAGGTCAGAAGAAAAGCGTCGGGAGAAGTAAAGAGAGTAAACGAGACTGCGCCCATAAGTCAGGCGAAGCTTTCCATAGGATTCAGACTCGGACGTTCTCTTGCCGACAGGAACTTTGCGGCAGTAACGCTTTTAAAGGAGATATACGGCGGAAGCCCCACAAGCAAGCTTTTTGCAAACGTCAGAGAGAAGCTCTCGCTTTGCTACTATTGCTCACCCGCACTTGAACAGATAAAGGGAATAATGATCGTTGCAAGCGCTATAGAAGCACAGAACAAAGAAAGAGCGGAAGAGGAGATACTTCTCCAGCTTGATAAGATAAGAGCAGGCGAGATAAGCGATGAGGAATTCAAAAACGCAAAGGACAGCCTTGCAAACCGTTATAACGAGATCACCGACAGCTCCGATGCGATGATAGCGTGGTATATGCAGAGATCTATTTTGGGCTTTGTGGATTCCCCCGATATTGCCTCTCTCGCGGTGTCCTTCCTTACGAAAGAGCACGTAATAGAAGCGGCAAAAGAGGTAAGCCTCGACACAGTTTATCTGCTGTCGGGAGAAACTGACGGAAAGGAAGAGAGCAATGGCTGAACTCAAGAGCACGGTAAAATATAACGAAAAGATAGAAGAAGGCTACACGAAGATAAAGCATAAAAGCGGACTTGAGGTATATATAATTCCGAAAGACCACGCTTCCTCTTTCGCGGGATTCGGAACGAAATTCGGCTCGTTCGTAAATAAGTTTAAGCTCGAAGGCGAGAAGACGTTTACGGATATTCCCGACGGAACGGCTCATTTTCTTGAGCATAAGATGTTCGAAAACGAGGACGGCGAGGATACCTTCGCAAAGTACGCGCGCTACGGCGGAAGTGCAAACGCATACACGTCGAACGACAGAACCGTGTACTACGTGACCTGCACCTCTAACGAATATGAAAATCTCGAAGTCTTGCTTCGCCTTTTGCGTTCTCCCTATTTTACGGAGGAGAATATCAAAAAGGAGCAGGGCATAATCGGTCAAGAGATCGGTATGTACGATAATAACCCGAATTGGAAGCTCTATATGGGAGCTTTGCAGGGAATGTATAAGGTGAATCCCGTTAGAATCGACATTGCGGGAACGGTGGAAAGCATAGGTACGCTTTCAAAAGAGCTTCTTTATAAGTGCTACGATACTTTCTACGCGCCCTCAAATATGTTCCTTGTGCTTTGCGGAAAATACGAAGCAGAGAGGGTAATGGAGCTCGTTGACAAGATAGTAGAGCCTACTAAAAAGTGCACGTTCGAGCTTCCCGAATTCACCGAGCCCCAAAAGGCAAACCGCAAGAAGACCGAGACAAATCTTGACGTTGCAAGACCCGTGTATATGATAGGTATAAAGGATTCGAATTCCGAGAATACGGGTAAAGCCGGTCTTAAAAAAGCGGCGACGACGGATATTCTCGTCGAGTGCCTTTTCGGTATCGGAAGCAAATTCTACTGCGACGGATACAGATCGGGCCTTTTAAACGACAGCTTTGAAGCAAGCTACGAGCAAGCTTTTGCTTATTCTCACCTTATGATAAGCGGAGAAGCTCAAAGCCCCGACGCAGTTATGAAAAAGCTTAAGGAAGCACTTGCCGAAGCCGTAGAAAAGGGTATTGATAAGGCAGACTTTGAGCGTTGCAAGAGAGTTATCTATGCAAAGAGCATTCTTTCCTTCGAAAGCACGGAGGGCTTTGCGCAAGGCTTTATGAACGGAATTTTGATGAATTACGATATGCTTGACGTTCCTTCTGCGATAAACGGCGTTAAGCTTGCGGACGTAAACGCAAGAGCAAAAGAACTCTTTATTGAAGATGCGATGACGCTCAGCGTCGTAAAGCCTTTTAAGAAATAGGAGGAAAGCGATGAATACAATTTCCTTTCCCGGTCTCGGAATCGGGCAGTTTGAGCTTAAAAAAATAGCCATAGAAGACCTTTTTGGTACAGGCATCGACATTTACTGGTACGGTATCATAATCTGCGTCGGCCTTATTCTTGCGATAGGCTACGGTATTCTAAGTGCAAAGAAGTCATTTTTGACGGTGGACGACCTTCTTGATACTGCTATCGTTGCAATTCCCGTTGCGATAATATTTGCGCGCCTTTTCTACGTGCTTACGGACGGCGTTGCTCAAAAGACCTTTACGGAAGTCGTTGCTATATGGGACGGCGGAATCTCCATCATAGGCACCATAATCGGCGGAATCGTTGGCGTATGTATCGTTTGCCTTATAAAAAAGCTTAATATTCTCAATATGTTCGACATCGCCTGCCGTTGCCTTATAATCGGTCAGATAATCGGCAGACTCGGCAATTTCGTCAACGTCGAAGTATACGGAAGAGCTACCGATCTTCCTTGGGGAATGTACATAGAAAAGCTCGGATATGCGGTACACCCCTTGTTTGCCTACGAAATGCTTTGGAACATTTTGGGACTCGTTCTTCTCGTGTTGCTTGCGAGAAAGAAAAAGTACGACGGTGAGATATTCTTCACCTATATCGCTTGGTACGGGCTCGGCAGAACCTTCCTTGAGCTTCTTCGCGACGGAGAGTTTGTTTTGACGGGATACGTTTCCGCTATAATCGCTGCTTCGTTTTTCGTTATTGCGGCTACGGCGAATATCATTTTTGCGGTAAGAAGCAAGAAGATGAGCGCGGCAAGCGAAGAGTACGTTCCTCAATTTGCGGCTATAGATGAAAGTGCAGAAGAAACTGCAGAAGAAACCGCAGAAGAGGAAAAAGCTAAAGAGGAAACCGAAGAGATTCCCGAAGAAGCTACTGAAGAAAAAACGGAGACTGAAAATGGCACAGATAATTGACGGAAAAGCGGTATCGGCGGCTTTACGCGAAAAAATATCGAAAGACGTCGAAGAGCTTTCAAATAAAGGAATAAAGGCAGGACTTGCGGTGATATTGGTGGGGGATAACCCCGCCTCTGCCGTTTATGTGAGAAATAAGAAAAAGGCGTGCGCCGATGTAGGCATAGCATCGTTTGAATATAAGCTTGATGCAAGCACTACTCAAGACGAACTCCTTTCGCTTATAGACGAACTCAACGCAAGAGACGACGTAGACGGCATTTTGTGCCAGCTTCCCTTGCCTTCGCATCTTGACGAGAGCGCCGTTATAGAGCGTATATCGCCCGAAAAGGACGTGGACTGCTTCCATAAAATAAACGTCGGCAAGACTATGCTCGGCGAAGAGGGCTTCCTTCCTTGCACTCCCGCGGGAGTTATGGAGCTTCTTAAATATTACGGTATCGCCATAGAGGGCAAGGAATGCGTGATAGTCGGCAGAAGCAATATAGTCGGCAAGCCCCAAGCGCTTTTAATGCTTCGCGAAAATGCGACCGTTACGGTATGCCATTCGAGAACGAAGGACTTAAAAGATGTATGCAAAAGAGCGGATATTCTCGTGGCGGCGATAGGCAAGGCTAAATTTATCACGGCGGATATGATAAAAGAGGGTGCCGTGGTCGTCGACGTCGGAATGAACAGAGACGAAGAGGGCAAACTCTGCGGAGACGTGGATTTTGAAAACGCCAAAGAAAAGGCGTCTTACATAACTCCCGTGCCGGGCGGCGTAGGCCCCATGACTATCACGATGCTTCTTGAAAACACAGTTACCGCCGCAAAGCAAAGGAGAGAGTGTAATGAATAAAAACGTACCGAATATGCTAACGATACTTCGCGCAATCTTGGTTCCCGTGTTCGTCGTTTTTACGATGTACGACGTAATTGCCGCACCGTATAAATATCTTGTATGCGCGCTTATATTTGCGATAACCGCGCTTACGGATATGCTTGACGGAAAGATTGCAAGAAAGTACGGTCTTATAACGAATTTCGGCAAGTTTATGGACGCGCTTGCAGATAAGTTTATGGTTTATTCCGCATATCTCGTGCTCGTCGTTATAGACGGCGGCACGACGCTTATGTCAAGACTTATCGTATGGCTTACGGTGGTGATATTCCTTCGCGACCTTGCCATAAACGGTATAAGAATGCTCGCGGCATCTTCTACGGAGAAGGTCGTCGTAGCGGCGCAGTGGTCGGGCAAGGTGAAAACGACTATGCAAAGCGTAAGCGTAGTGGTAATTTTGACGGAGAAATTTTTGGCAGGGCTCATACCCGACGGATTTTTCTCGCTCGGAATACTCTCTTACGCATCTGTTGTGCTTACACTTATCGTGACGCTTTGGTCGGGTATCGACTACATATACAGCTACCGTAAATTTTTACACTTCAAATAAAAAAGAGGAAAACAAATGTATTTATACAACACACTCACCAGGACGAAGCAGGAGTTTGTTCCCTACGAGGAGGGAAAGGTCAAGCTCTACACCTGCGGTCCTACCGTATATCATTTTGCCCATATAGGAAACCTGCGCTCTTACATTATGGAGGACGTTTTGGAAAAGGCGCTTCGCTACAGAGGATACGATGTCAAGCGCGTAATGAACATCACGGACGTAGGGCATCTTTCAAGCGATGCGGATACGGGCGAAGACAAAATGCTCAAAGGCGCAAAGCGTGAGCATAAGACCGTTATGGAGATAGCGAAATTCTACACCGACGCGTTTTTTGAGGACTGCAAAAAGCTTAACATAAAAAGACCCGACGTAGTAGAGCCTGCGACCGGTTGCATACCCGAATTCATAAAAATGATAGAAGGACTTATCGAAAAAGGCTACGCCTATATAGCGGGCGGCAACGTATACTTTGACACCTCAAAGCTTAAGGAATACTACGTTTTCGGCAATCAGGAAAGCGAAGACCTCGCCGTAGGCGTGCGCGAGGGCGTCGAGGAAGATTCCAACAAAAAGAACAAGAGCGACTTCGTGCTTTGGTTTACAAAATCGAAGTTTGACGACCAAGAACTTAAATGGGACAGCCCCTGGGGCATAGGCTACCCCGGTTGGCATATCGAGTGCTCCGCAATAAGCTTAAAGCACCTCGGAGAGTATCTTGATATCCACTGCGGCGGCATAGATAATGCGTTTCCCCATCACACCAACGAGATAGCACAGAGCGAAGCGTATCTTTCACACCCGTGGTGCAAATATTGGTTCCACGTATTACACCTTAACACAAACGGCGGAAAGATGAGTAAGTCAAAGGGCGAATTTTTAACCGTTTCATTCTTGGAAGAAAAGGGCTACGATCCTCTTGTATACCGATTCTTCTGCTTGCAGTCGCACTACAGAAAGCTTCTTATGTTCTCGTTTGAGGGACTTGACAATGCGAAGGTAAGCTACGATAAGCTCATAGCGAAGATATCAAGTCTTGACGTAAACGGCGGTGAGCTTGACGAAGATGCAGTGAAAGTGCTTACCGACAAATTCAACGAAGCACTTGATAATGACCTCAACACATCTCTTGCCCTTACCGTTTTGTACGATGTTTTGAAGTATAATACAAGCGATAAAACGAAGCTTGCGCTTATCGAAGACTTTGACCGCGTGCTTTCTCTAGGACTTATCGGCGCTGCCGAAAAGAAGAGAAACGAAAAGACGGCGGCAAAAGCAGAGGAGCAAAGACCTGACGTTTCCGACGAACTCGCAAGCAGGGTAGAGGCACTTTTAAAAGAAAGAGCCGAAGCCAAAAAAGCAAAGAATTTCGCACGTGCCGACGAGATAAGAGATACTCTCAAAGCGGAGGGTATAATAATAACGGATACACCCGAGGGCGCAAAATGGACACTCTCAAAATAACCGGCCCGATGCAGCTTGCATATCTCGGCGACAGCGTTTACGAGACGGCGGTAAGATACGCTCTTCTTGAAAGAGGGGAGATGTCCTTGAAGGATTACAACAAGATCGCCGTAAAAATAGTCAGTGCGCCCGCGCAGTATAAGGCGCTTAAGGCTATCGAAGGAGAATTTACCGAAGAAGAAGCCGAAACCGTAAGACGCGGCAGAAACGCCAAGGGCGGAAACGTACCAAAAAGCGCAAGCGTAGAGGAGTACCGCACGGCAACGGGATTTGAAGCCCTTATGGGAAAGCTCTGTCTTGAGAAGAATTACGACAGGATAAGCTACCTTGTAAACAAGGCGATAGAAAGCCTTGAAGTTTAACGCGTATATATTATATATAAAGGAAGAAAATCGCTCGCTTTGCAAAAAGCGGGCATTTTTTTGTAAAAAACGAAAAAAATATAAAAAACTTGAAAAAATAGAAAATTTTTTTAAAAAAACTATTGCATTCGCGATAATTTTATGATACAATAGCCGAGCATGATATGCGAAGAAGCGGTAAGTTGCTGCTAAATGCAGGTAATTATCGTGGAGTATGTCCGATAATCGGGCGGCAGAAATACGTATACTTTGGGAAGTACAGGTCAAATAAGGTTTGCAACCCCATTGTTTCGCGCTGTTTTAAAACAGCTTTCAGTAACGGATTATGCCAAAAACCTTTGTGCAAAATCCGGTTTTTGTAAGGCAGTCGAAGAAACGAGCGGAACGGTGTACGCGAAAATGCCCAAGATTGAAATTCATCATTTTAATTTAGGAGGCAAAACCATGGCAATGTCAGAGAAGATCCGTATAAGACTTAAATCCTACGACCACATGCTTATTGATAATGCGGCGCAGAGAATAGTTGAAGCGGCAAAGAAAGCGGGCTCAAAGGTTTCCGGTCCCATTCCCCTTCCCACAGATAAGGAGATCGTGACCATCCTTCGTGCAGTTCACAAGTACAAGGATTCCAGAGAACAGTTTGAGTACCGTACTCACAAGAGGCTCATTGATATCTACAAGCCTTCCCAAAAATTTGTAGATTCGCTCAGCACACTTGAACTTCCCGCCGGTGTTGAAATCGAAATCAAACTTTAATCGGTTTCTTACATTATTAAATATAAGAGATTCGGCAGGCAAGGTCACGTCGGCAAAAGTGCCGACCAATAACCTTTAAGGAGGAGAAAAAATGAAACAGGCAATCATCGGAAGAAAAGTCGGTATGACACAAGTTTTCGACGAGATCGGAAACGTTATACCGGTAACGGTCATCGAAGCAGGCCCCTGCAAAGTGGTTCAGAAGAAGACCGTTGAAAAGGACGGCTACGAGGCACTTCAGCTCGGATTTATGGAAATCCCCGAGCGCAAGGTAAACAAGGCTGTCAAAGGTCACTTCGACAAGGCAGGCGTATCCTACAGAAGACATCTTAAGGAATTCAAGCTTGACAACGCAAGTGAAATCGAGGTAGGAGCTGAAATCACAGCTGATACCTTCGCAGCAGGTGACAAGATCGACGTAACGGGTACTACAAAGGGTAGAGGATTTGCCGGCGGTATCAAGCGCTGGGGACTCCACAGACTTCGTATGACTCACGGTACAGGTCCTGTACACCGTCAGGTTGGTTCTATGGGTGCTAACTCTTCACCCTCAAGAATTTTCAAGAACAAGAAGATGGCAGGTCACTACGGAAATGAGCAGGTAACAATCCTCAATCTTACCGTAGTAAAGGTTGATGCGGAAAGAAATCTCATCGCAGTTAAGGGTGCAGTTCCCGGTAACCGCGGCGGTATCGTATTCGTTCGCACAGCCGTTAAAGCATAAGGAAGGAGGACGAAATAATGCCTACAATGAAAGTAGTAGATATGACAGGTAAGGAAACAGGCAGCATCGAACTTCTCGACAGCGTATTCGCGGCAGAGGTTAACGAGTCCGTTCTTCATTCTGTTATCAGAGCATACTTGCTCAATCAAAGACAGGGCACACAGTCCACAAAGACAAGAGCAGAGGTTTCCGGCGGCGGCAAGAAGCCTTGGAGACAGAAGGGCACGGGTAGAGCACGTCAGGGCTCCACACGTTCACCCCAATGGACACACGGCGGTATTGCTCTCGGTCCCAAGCCCAGACTTTACAAGGTTTCCATCAACAAGAAGGTTAAGAAGATCGCAGTTTGCAGCGCGCTTTCCGATAAGCTCGCAAACGACAAGCTCATCTTCGTTGACAACATCACGGTTGAGGGATACAGCACCAAGACCGTAGCAAATATGCTCAAGGCTCTTGATGCAGAGAGAAAGACTCTCATCGTATTTGAAAGCGCAGATGCAAAGAACGTAATCGCATCTTGTGCAAATATTGCAGCCCTCAAGACGACCTTCACAGGCTCCGTAAACGTATACGACCTTATGAATGCCGACAAGGTTATCTTCGAGAAGGCAGCTGCTGAAAAGCTCCAGGAGGTGTATGCATAATGTTAGCACATGACATCATCATCCGCCCTATAATCACTGAGGACTCTATGGACAGAACCGCAAACAAGGTTTACACCTTCAAAGTTGCAAGCTCTGCGACAAAGCCCGAGGTTAAAAAGGCAGTAGAAGAAATTTTTAAAGTAAGCGTTGACAGCGTCAACACAATGACAGTTAAGAGAAAGCCCAAGAGAATGGGTGTACACGCAGGCTACACTTCCGAGTGGAAGAAAGCGATCGTAACACTCACGGCTGACTCCAAGCCCATCGAGTTCTTCGAGGGTATGAATTAAGGAAGGAGTGACAAGTAATGGGAACATTTAAATATAAGCCTACCACCCCTTCGCGCAGACAGATGTCTGTCCCCAGCTTCGAGGAGATTACGAAGACGACTCCCGAAAAGAGCCTTTTAACAGTTCTCAAGAAGCACGCAGGCCGTAACAGCTACGGTAGAATCACCGTACGTCACCAGGGCGGCGGCAACAAGAGAAAGTACAGAATCATCGACTTCAAGCGCAATATCGAGGGTGCTGCAAAGGTTATCGCAATCGAATACGATCCTAACAGAAACCCCTATATCGCACTTGTACAGTACGAGGACGGAACGAAGAAGTATATTATCGCGCCCGTTGACCTCAAGGTCGGCGACACGATCTACAGCGGCAAAGACGCTGACATCAAGCCTGGTAACACACTTCCCATCGGACTTATTCCTTCCGGTACACTTATCCACAACATTGAGCTTCACCCCGGCAAAGGCGGCCAGCTCGTTCGTGCGGCAGGTGCTGCAGCACAGCTCGTTGCTAAAGACGGCGGTATCGCTCAGGTAAGACTTCCCTCCGGCGAAGTAAGATATATTCCTTTCGACTGCAAGGCTACGATCGGTCAGGTCGGTAACATTGAGTTCGAGAATATCAACCGCGGTAAAGCAGGTAAGACGCGTCACCTCGGTATTCGTCCTACGGTAAGAGGTTCCGTAATGAACCCCTGCGATCACCCGCACGGTGGTGGTGAGGGCAGAGCACCTATCGGTCGTCCCTGTCCCGTTACTCCTTGGGGCAAGCCCGCTCTCGGCTATAAGACGAGAAATAAGAAGGCTCGCACCGAGAAGTTCATCGTAAAACACAGAAACGGTAAATAATCTACAAAGGAGGTAATATAGAATGGGCAGAAGTCTTAAAAAAGGACCTTATGTTGAAGAGAAGCTCTTTAACAGAATCAACGAAATGAATGAAAAGAACGAAAAGAAAGTTATCAAAACTTGGTCAAGAGCGTCCACGATATTTCCTGAGTTTGTAGGACACACGATTGCCGTACACGACGGAAGAAAGCACGTTCCCGTATATGTGACCGAAGATATGGTAGGACATAAGCTCGGCGAGTTCGCACCTACCAGAACGTTCAAGGGCCACGCAGGCTCCAAGTCAGCTTGAGGAGGATAAGACAGAAAATGGAAGCAAAAGCGTATTTAAAATATGCAAGAATATCTCCTCGCAAGGTTCAGATCGTACTTGACCTTATCAGAGGCAAGGATGCTGATTATGCGATGGCTATTCTTAAGAACACACGCAAAGCTGCAAGTGAGTATCTCATTAAGCTTCTCAAGAGTGCAATGGCAAACGCTGAGAACAATTTCCATATGGATTCTCACAAGCTCTACGTATCCGAATGCTTTGTATGCCCCGGCCCCACGATGAAGAGGGTTATGCCTCGTGCAAAGGGCAGCGCAGACCGCATTCTTAAGAGAACTTCACACGTTACAATCGTAGTAAAAGAGAAGGAGGCATAAACATGGGACATAAGGTAAATCCTCATGGCCTCAGAGTAGGCGTAATTAAAGATTGGGATTCCAGATGGTTCGCTGCTGATAAGGATTTCGGCGACAACTTGGTTCTCGACTACAAGGTAAGAAAATACCTCAAAGAAAAGCTTAAGCCTGCCGGTGTCTCCAAGATCGAAATCGAAAGAGACAACGCAAAGAAGATGAAGATAAAGATCTTCTGCGCAAAACCCGGTATGGTAATCGGCAGAGGCGGCGTGGAGATCACGAAGCTTCAGGCTGAGATCGAAAGAGTATTCGGCGTTGCGGTACACGTAAGCGCTGAACAGGTTAAGGATCCTGACCTTTGCTCTGTACTCGTTGCTGAAAACATTGCAGCTCAGATCGAGAAGAGAATCTCCTTCAGAAGAGCAATGAAGCAGGCTATCGGCAGAACGATGAGACTCGGCGCAAAGGGTATCAAGGTATACTGCGGCGGCCGTCTCGGCGGAGCTGAAATCGCAAGAGGCGAGCACTATCACGAGGGTACGATTCCCCTTCAGACTTTGAGAGCTGACATTGACTACGGCACAGCTGAGGCTGATACGACCGCAGGTAAGATCGGTATCAAGGTATGGATCTACAAGGGCGAGGTACTTTCCGAAGTGAAGAAGCTTCCCAAAAAGGAAGGAGCGGTGAAGTAAAATGTTAATGCCCAAGAGAGTTAAATACAGAAGAGTTCACAGAGGTCGTTTGAAGGGTGAAGCACATAGAGGCAACACCATTTCCAACGGTAGCTACGGACTCGTGGCAACTCAACCCGCTTGGATCACAAGCAATCAGATTGAGGCAGCCCGTATCGCTATGACCAGATACGTAAAAAGAGGCGGTAAGGTTTGGATTAAGATCTTCCCCGATAAGCCTATCACAGAGAAGCCTGCTGAAACCCGTATGGGTAGCGGTAAAGGTTCACCTCAATATTCCGTACCAGTACTTAACCCCGGACGCGT
>JAZRTW010000094.1:0-5935 GCA_045652265.1 Eubacteriales bacterium
TTGAGACAATTATACTCAATGTTTGAGTATTTGTCAACACTCAATTATTGAGTATGCTATTATCTTTTTAGATGATTGCGAGGATATATTATGGATTACAGAACGAGAATAAAAAACATACGCGAAGACAGAGATGTCACTCAAAAGCAAATAGGCAAGATATTAAACAAAAGCCAACAAGGGTACAGCCACATAGAATCGGGCAGAGCAGAACTTAAAATCGACGATTTGAAAAAACTGTGTGAATTTTATGGATTATCGGCAGACTATTTGATAGGTGTTACGGATGATGAAAAAACAATAAACTACAAGTCCCCGTTTAAACGGCTACTTTTAGTTGTGCCCAAGACCGCAGAAGAGATATTTGCCTTACTGCGACGTGATATGCGCATTCGCGTTCATTTCCGTCGCATGACCCATGCGCATACGGTGCGCCGCTCATTTGCTAAGTTTGTCAGATATGTTGACAAATACTCAAACATTGAGTATAATTGTCTCAAAAAGAGGAAAGAGGAAGAGAAAAATGGCATTTTGTAAAAATTGCGGACAAGTATTGGAGGAGGGAGACTCGATCTGTAAGGCTTGTGAAGAAAGATCCGTATCGTTAAAGCTCCGAAAGGAATATGAAAAGCGTATTGCCGAGCTTGAAGATGAAGCTAAAATGGCGAAATTTGCTTCACGGAGAAAGCAGGATAAGATGCAGAACGCTTTTGCTGTATTCTTTGTTCTGTTCGGCGCATTCGTAGCTCCGTTTTTGGATTTGAGTCATCCTTGGAATATAAGTTTACCCATAGGCTGTGTATTGGGTGGTGGTATTTGCATTACAATTGCAATAGTTCGCGTTTTAAAAGCAAATGAAGCAAAAATCAAATATGAGCAATTGTCAAAAAGGCTCGATGACTTAAAAGATGAAATGTCTAAAATAGATAACTGAAGGAGAAACAATAATGTTTTGTGGAAAATGCGGTAAAAAAATTGATAACGATTCCGTTTTCTGCCATTTTTGCGGAAATAAGGTCTTAACAGAGAGTGAAAACAATTCGAATAAGTTAAAAAAGCTTATATTGGACGATTTTGACAGATATGATAGTTTAGCTGTAGGAAGAGAATTGAAAATCGTCAAAGAATTGATCAGTTTGTTTGGCATACGTCTTGACGAAGCTGCCGCTTTAGTAAAAAATCCCCCAACAGTCATTAAAGAAAATCTTACCGAAGCGGAGGCGCTTAAATATAAAACTGCGCTGGAATCTGTCGGCGCATTGATGAAGATAGAATAATAACAACATAAAAAACGAGTGCACCTTTCGATGCACTCGTTTTTGTTTCTTTTTCTAAACCCGCATTGCCGTGTTACGAACCGATGAAAACCCTGCTTAAAGCAGGTGGATGCCTATCGTCTTTTTTGCGCTCCCAACGTCTGCCTAAAAGGCAGGAGGTCTGCATCCCGAAGACGAAAATGCTAATCTTTGAGCGGTTTCGGCTTCCGTATTTCGTTCGTGGGTTTTAAAAGTTCGTAATCACGCACATAGCAGGCGAAAGATTAGTCTTCCTTCTTGCCTATGGACTCGGTATTTTCGTCGTAGTCGAATTCTGCGATGAATTCGTCCTCAAACGCGTCTGCGACCTTATCGAACTCCTCGTCGTCCTCGATGGTAACGAGAGTTTCCTCGCCCGCTTCGTCGCTTTCCACCCTCAACACTACGTATTCGCCCGACTCGTTATCCTCTACGGGAACGAGAGCAACGTAGGTATTGCCGTCAAGCTCAAGGCTTCCTATAAATTCGAACTCGCTTTCGGTTCCGTCCTCGTCTGTAAGTGTAAATATTTCGCTTTCGTAAGCTGCGTCAGCCATAATATCCTCCAAAAAGTTAATTTTCTTACCGATATTTTAATATATTATACGCAAAATGTCAAGTCATATTCCGTCTTCTGTGCCTATTTTATCAGTTCCTCGCAGTGCGTTCTCGAAAGAAAAAGTCCCGCAACCTCGCAAGGACCTGCCTTTTTAAGTACCTTCGCGCACTCGTGAGCCGTTGCGCCCGTAGTCATTACGTCATCGACCAAAATTATTTTTCCGTAAGGCGTCGGCGCACCCTTTTTCATAGAGAAAACGCCCTTTACGTTTTGTCGGCGCTCTTTTGTGGAAAGCTCCTTTTGATCGTACATCTTATCTGCGCTTTCAAGATAGCTTTCCAAGGGTATGCCCGTTTTCTCGCTTATGCACTTTGCAAGCTCGTAAGCGGGGTCCACTCCCATATTTTTAAACGCCTTATTCGCTCTGGGCACGTACGTTACGTGATCACACGAAAGATAATATTCGCTGTCCGAGATGAGTTTATACATACGATTCGCGCCGTAATCGAAAAGCTCGGAAAACTTTTTGTCTTTCATCGCGCCGACGTAACGCTTAATAATGCCGCTATGCCAAAACACGAATCTTGCCACCGACAAGTTCGGCGGTACGCTGCAGGCGCACAAATGAACTGCGTGCCCGCAGGTCTTGCATAAGCTTCCTTGAAGATGCGCAAGATACCTAGAGCAATTTTCGCAAACGAACTCGTCTTCTCTGACGACCTCTCTGCCGCAAAATACGCATAGCTTCGGAAATATTTTTTTGCTTATATCCGAAAACGAGCTCATTTCCTCTTTGACAAAAGATACTCATAAGTAAACGAATATTTTTTGTTGCAGAAACGGCAGACCGCTTCTATGGGCGCTTTATCCTCTCCGAGCGACTCAAAGTCGTCCGCAGAAAGCGTTATGAGCGCCTTTTCGTATTTTTCTCTTGAGCAGTTACAAACGTATCCGATGTCGAACTCGTCGAACATCTCGTATTCGATACCCGCAAAACAGCTTGCGATAACGTCCTCTGCTCTGCCGCCCTTTTCGATAATAGCCGATACGGAGTCTATCAAAGCGATATTTCTTTCGATAGTCGAAACCGTTTCCTCGTCAGCCATCGGCATAAGCTGTATCAAAAATCCGCCCGCCGCCTTGCAACGTTTTTCTTGGGAAACGCGTACGCCGAGTGAGCATACGGACGGCGTCTGCTCGCTCGTTGCGAAATATTCCGTAACGTCCTCTGCAACCTCACCCGATACGATGGGACACATACCGATATAGGGCTCCTTATAGCCCATATCTTTTATTACGTAGAGCGTGCCGTGCTTTCCTATCGCGCCGCCGACGTCAAGCTTGCCTTTTTCGTTCGGAGCAAGCTCTGCCGAGGGGTTTTCGACGTATCCTCTGACGTTGCCCTTATAGTCGGAAACGCACATTACCGTTCCCAAAGGGCCGTCGCCCTTAAACTGCAAAGTGAGCGAATTTTCTTTATCCTTTAAAAGCGAACCCATAAGCGACGCGGCGGTAAGAGCTCGTCCCAAAGCCGCCGTTGCGGTCTTTGAAAGGGAGTGCAGCTCCATCGCCTTTTGTACTATATCCGTCGTGTCCGCGAAAATTATCCTCGCGCTTCCGTCCGAGGTTATCGCCCTTGTTATTATTGACATAATTACTCCTTATCTTCCGTTTCTTTTTTCTTCTTTTCGGGCGGTGCTACGTAAAACGTGGGCGCGCGTCCGACGAGGCGGTTTATGGTAAAGCCCTTCTGTGAGAAGTTGTCCTCGTATTCCGTATGTATATTATCCTTCTCGTACTCGCTGTTATGCAAATCGAAGCACACCTCGGAAAGCTCCCAGCCGTAAGTTTGCATCTCCTCAAGCGAAAAATCGAAAAGCGGGCGGTTGTCCGTTTTGAATTCCACGATACCGTGTTCGGGAAGTACCGTGCGGTAGCTTTCAAGGAAGGTGTGATAAGTAAGCCTTCTTTTTGCCTGACGTCCCTTTTTCCACGGGTCAGAGAAGTTAAGATATATCTTGGATATCTCTCCCTTTTCGAAATAGCTCGAAAGAGAGGCGGCGTCTGCCATAATAAGCCTTACGTTAGGAATATTTTCCTTTTTAAGCTTTTCGCCCGCAAGCATAATGATATCAGGCACTTTTTCGATGCCGATGAAATTTACGTTTGGAAATTTTTTCGCGCTTTCAAGGATAAATCTTCCTTTACCGCAACCTATCTCAAGTCGAATTTCGCCGTTATTTCCGAAGATTTCGCGCCATTTTCCTTTTTGCGATGCGGGATCTTGAACGAAAAATTCGGCGCAAGCGGCAAGTCTTTCCGCGCCGTGCTTTTTTTTACGTGCTCTCAATGTTTATTTCCTCTCTTTTCGGTTATACTATCATCGAGCAAAATGCTCACAAATCAAAACAAAACGTAAAACGGAGTATTTATGTATACACTTGACAAAATTGCCCTTGTTTTAGTTACCATCGGCGCATTGAATTGGGGAAGCATCGGTCTTTTTGATTTTGACGTAATTTCCTCTATCTTTTCCGACGGTGCTTATTTCGTAGCAAGGATCATCTTTACCCTTGTTGGACTTGCGGGACTTTGGTGCCTTTCTCTCGTTTTTTCGAGCAGAGAAAAAAGAGCCGAAGCTTATCACAGCATGTCCTAAACCTGCGGGGCGGCATTGCCGCCCCTCTTTTCTTATAGTATATAGCATTTGGTGAAAAATAGCAATAAATTTATTCTCAAATTTTTCAAAATCGTCGCCTTTGCTGTTGAAAAAGCCCGAAAACTATGGTAGAATATTCATATAAAAAGAATAATACGCTTTTAGGGGAAAAGAAATGATTTTTAAAACACAAGACAAGAACTACGAACAGATCGCAGACCTCGGCATTATTCCTATCAACGTTTCACCGGAGCTTACTGAAAAAATTTGCAAGCGTATCCTGAAGCTTTACGAAGACCTCGGCAATATTACATATACGAAAGAAGACGTTCTTATTGAGGCGGTCTGCCCCAGATTTCAAACGGGTGACGGCAAAGCTGTTTTGAAGCAGAGCGTAAGAGGCAGAGATCTTTTCCTTCTCTGCGACGTCGGAAACTACAGCTGCACCTACGATATGTTCGGTATGAAGGTTCCGATGAGCCCCGACGATCATTTCCAGGATCTTAAAAGAGTTATCCAAGCCGCAGAAGGCAAGGCTCACCGTATCACCGTCATAATGCCTATTTTATACGGCGGCAGACAGCATAAGAGATCGGCAAGAGAATCTCTTGACTGCGCAGTAGCTCTCCAAGAGCTTCAGAATATGGGCGTTCACTCCGTCGTAACTTTCGACGCTCACGACCCCAGAGTTCAAAACGCAACGCCCCTTATGGGATTTGACAACGTAATCCCCTCTTATCAAACGCTTAAAGCTCTTTTGAATCACAAAAGCGACATTCACCTTGATAAAGAGAGCTTTATGGTAGTAAGCCCCGACGAGGGAGCTATCTCCAGAAACGTATATTACTCCTCCGTTTTGGGCGTTGATATGGGTATGTACTATAAGAGAAGAGACTACTCGCGCATCGTAAACGGCAGAAACCCCATCGTCGCTCACGAATTCTTGGGCAACGACGTTAAGGGCAAGGATATCTTTATCTACGACGATATCATCTCCTCGGGCGACTCGATGCTCGATATCGCTTACGATCTTTCCAAGAGGGGCGCAAGAAGAATTTTCGCGGGTTGCACGTATGCACTCTGCACGGAAGGCGTAGCAAAGCTTCAAAAAGCAGTCGACGACGGCGTACTTCACGGCGTTTTGTCCACGAACCTTACGTACAGAAGACCCGAACTCGTTGACAAGGATTGGTATTTTGAAGTCGACGTTTCAAAGTACGTGGCTTATATCATCGGCGCGATAAACCACGATATGTCCGTAAGTATACTTCTTGATCCCTTAAAGAAGATACACGCACTTATAGATAAGCATAACGCAAAGACCTCGTCCGAACAGCTTTCTATGTTTAATAAATAAACGAAAAAGCCTCTCCGCAATTCGCGGAGGGGCTTTTTCAGCAATAGCAAAAAACACATTACGGT
>JAZRTW010000095.1:0-1848 GCA_045652265.1 Eubacteriales bacterium
TACCGAAGGACACCCCGACAAAATTTGCGACCAGATATCCGACGCGGTACTTGATGCTATTTTGGCAAAGGATAAGTACGCAAGAGTTGCTTGCGAAACCTGCACCACGACAGGTATCGTTATGGTTATGGGCGAGATCACAACGACTGCGGAAATAGATATTCAAAACATCGTAAGAGAGACCGTAAGGGAGATCGGCTATGACGATTCCGCAAAAGGATTTGACTGCAATACCTGCGCAGTAATCAGCTCTATCCATACCCAATCCCCCGATATCGCTATGGGCGTTGACAAGGCTCTCGAAGCAAAAGAGGGTGAGCTCGTTGACAAGTACGATACGGGTGCGGGCGACCAGGGTATGATGTTCGGCTTTGCTTGTGACGAAACTCCCGAGCTTATGCCCCTTCCCATCTCACTTGCTCACAGACTTTCCAAGAGACTTACGGACGTAAGAAAGAACGGCACTCTCCCCTATCTTCGTGCAGACGGTAAGACTCAGGTCACAGTTGAGTACGGTGAAGACGGTACTCCCGTAAGAATCGATGCTATCGTCGTTTCTTCTCAACACGACGAAAAGGTTACTTTGGAGCAGATAAGAAAAGACGTTATCGAAAACGTTATCACTCCCATCGTTCCCGCAAAGTTTATCGACGGAAATACGAAAATCTACGTTAACCCCACCGGACGCTTCGTAGTAGGCGGTCCCATGGGCGACAGTGGACTTACGGGAAGAAAGATCATTGTTGATACATACGGCGGATACGCTTGCCACGGCGGCGGCGCGTTCAGCGGTAAGGATCCCACGAAGGTTGACAGAAGCGCGGCTTATGCGGCAAGATACGTTGCGAAGAACATCGTTGCGGCAGGTCTTGCTAAAGCTTGCGAGATCCAGCTTTCATACGCTATCGGTGTTGCACGTCCCCTCTCCGTTTACATTGACACGAGAGGAACGAACACAATTCCCGTAGAAGAGATCGAAAAGAGAGTTGCAGCGAACTTCGATTTCCGTCCCGCAGCTATCATCGAATACTTCGATCTTCGCAGACCTATTTACAAGAACACCGCTGCATACGGCCACTTCGGCAGAACCGACGTTGAGCTTCCTTGGGAAAAGACCGATCTTGCAGAGAAGTTAAAGTAAAATTTAAGGGAGCTTAAAAAGCTCCCTTGTTTTTTTTAGAGGAAATTATGTGGATCTTTGGAATTATTTTAGGTATCATTCTTCTTTGCGCATTATTCGTATGGGGCTTTTGCGAATACTTTTTCAAAAAATCGTTTGCAAGAGTTGAAAAGGAAGAAATGGCAAAGACCGTTTCGGATTTCGACGAGAAATTTAAAAACGGTCATCTTGCAAAGCATTACGCCGGAATTTTGCACGGAAGAGATTTTATGAAAAACACGCCGTACGAGGAAAAGTACATCATCTCGCACGACGGATATAAGCTCTACGCAAGGCACTATAAGACAACGTCGCCACGCGCGACCGTCATACTTTGCCACGGTTTTCGAAGCCACGGCACTCACGATTTCGCGATGATAGTCGAGCAATATTTAAAAAGAAACTTCGACGTACTTCTTATATCCGAGCGCGCACACGTTGAAAGCGAGGGAAAATACATAGGATTTGGCCAGCTTGAGCGATTCGACATCAAGGCTTGGAGAGAAACTATAGACGGCCCCGTCCTTCTTCACGGGCTTTCGATGGGCGCGACCTCCGTGCTTCTTGCCGCGGAGCTTGACGGGCTTTCTGATAACATAATCGGCGTAATTGCCGACTGCGGCTTTGACAACGCAAAAGAGCAATTTATACACGTTGCACGCGATATGATGAAGATACCCGTGCACCCT
>JAZRTW010000096.1:0-2058 GCA_045652265.1 Eubacteriales bacterium
AGGTGATATTTGCGGTACACCGAAGCATTCGACTGCTTGCAGACTCGGAAGCGGCGCTGTTATCTCGTTTATGGATAACGGAACCATTTATAACCCGAAAGCTTATAGACTCGCTGAAGAATTGGCGAAGAAACACGACATAAAATATCAGCTCAAGGATCTTGTCGCAGGCGGCAACGAAGCATCGGCTTATCAAAAGACGGCGCTCGGCTCACTTACCGTTGCGGTTTCCGCGCCTTGCAGATATTTACACTCTGCATCGTGCGTTGTTAAGAAGGCTGACCTTATTTCTGTAAAAGATCTCGCTCGCGCGCTTATCAACAGCGACGAAGTTCACAATATTTAGTTAGGAGAATAATTATTATGTTAGATACAATTAAAAAGCTTACTTCCGTATTTTCCGTTTCCGGACACGAACAAAAGATCTCCAAGGTAATTGAAGACGAAATCTTTCCTTACGTTGACACAGTTGAAAACGACGCCATGGGCAACCTTATTGCGTTCAAAAAAGGACTTGACAGTTCAAAGAGGGTTATGATCGCTGCACACATGGACGAGATTGGTTTTATCGTTACGTTCATTGACGACAACGGATATATCAGAGTACACAATATGGGCGGAATCAACCCCGTTGCTTGCGCATTCTCGAGAGTTAAATTTGAAAATGGTACGGTTGGTATTATCGTTCCCGAGGGTGGCACTGCTCCTGCTGATCTTTCCGTTAAGAAGCTCATCATTGACATTGGTGCTAAAAACAAGAAAGAAGCTGAAAAGAAGGTTAAGGTTGGTGATGTTTGTGCGCTTGAAAACGCTTACACACGTCTTATGAACAATAAAATCGCAGTTAAGGCGCTTGATGACAGACTCGGTTGTGCGGTTGCTGTTGAAGCGGCTAAACTTGCGACCACTCCCAAATACGACACATATTATGTATTTACAGTTCAAGAAGAGGTTGGATGCCGTGGCTCGAAGACGGGTGCTTTTGCGGTTGCTCCGACTTATGGTATTGCTATTGACGTAACAGGCACAGGCGACACGGTTGGCGCTATGCCGATGGCTGTTAAAGTTGGTGACGGCGCAGCTATCAAAATCAAAGACAGCTCAGTTATCTGCTCGAAGAAAATCGTTGACAGACTTACCGAACTTGCAAAAGACGCAAAGATACCTTATCAATACGAGGTATTGGAATACGGTGGAACAGATACGTCTTCTATGCAAACTGCGGCAAGCGGTTCGTATGCAGGTTGCGTTTCTATTCCCACACGTTACATTCACTCTGCTGTTGAAACTGTTTCACTCAGCGACGTAGATGCTTGCATCAAGCTTATTGCTGAATTCGTCAAGAGCGCTGATTAATAATTCGTACCTTTTTGGTAAGGTGGAGATTTTATGGATATTTTTGAACTTTGCTCCCAATGTGAAAAGGAGCTTCGTGAGGTTTTCGAGAAGATAGACAAACTTTCTTTTGAAAACACGAAAAAGGTTATGAAGGCGTTTGCTGACCACCGTGTTTCCGATGCGCATTTTGCCGGCTCGAGTGGATATGGATACGGTGATTACGGACGTGACGTTTGCGACAGCATTTATGCACAGGTGTTCGGTGCTGAAGCGGGATTTGCCAGACACAACATCGTTTCGGGCACGCATGCTTTGACTATTGGACTTTTTGGGCTATTACGGACGGGTGATACGCTTTATTCCGTTACCGGAAAGCCTTATGACACGCTTGACGGTGTTATCGGCATTACGCCGTGTGACGGCTCTTTGGCGGAGTTTGGCGTTATCTACAAGCAAGCGAAGGGATTTCTTGATCTTAACGAGATAGAAGAAGAATTAAAACGCGATGCGACTATTAAGGTCGTTTACATTCAACGCTCACGCGGATACGAACAACGCAGGACACTTTCGGTCAGCGAGATAAAGGCTGTTTGTGACGTCGTTCACCGCACGTCGAACGCTTACGTTTTCGTTGACAACTGCTATGGTGAGCTTTGCGAAGAACTTGAGCCGACAGCGGTTGGCGCTGATATTGCAGTGGGCTCACTCATCAAAAATATG
>JAZRTW010000097.1:0-2831 GCA_045652265.1 Eubacteriales bacterium
CTATTTTACCGTCGCCCTCGAAAAAATATGCGCGCATCTTCTTGCTCATCACGAAAAAAACAAGATACTTCTCGTTACCCCCTATCCTCACCACGGTATCGGTAACTTTAAGGGCGGTGAAAACTTTAAGGACAAGAGCGAGCACGATACGACGGAACCAAACTTTAACGGATACTGCATCAAGGATTACGTCGACAAGACCATCGAAATCGCAAATAAGTTCGGCATACCCGTACTCGATCTTTACACAAATTCCGATTTTGATTGGAGAAAGCTGACCGTCGACGGCTGTCACCCGAATAACGAAGGACATATCTGGCTTGCGGATAAGGTAGAAAAGAAGCTTTACGAAATCGCAAAATAACGGACGAAAAAGGAGAATATATGAAAATAGCACTCATTGCTCACGACAAAAAGAAAAATGAGATAATAGAACTTGCGATCGCCTATAAGGACGTGCTTTCCTGTCACGAGCTTTACGCGACAGGCACGACGGGTACGCTTATAATGGGTGAGACATCGCTTTCCATTCACAGAATGAAAAGCGGCCCCTTGGGCGGCGACCAGCAGATAGGAGCAATGCTCGCGGACGGAAATCTCGACCTTATAATATTCCTTCGCGATCCTCTTACCGCTCAGCCCCACGAGCCCGACGTATCGGCGCTTTTAAGGCTTTGCGACGTACAAAAGATACCGCTTGCAACGAATACGAGCACGGCAAAGATAATTTTGGAATCGCTTAAATGTAAAAATACATTATAAAACAAAAACGGGTAGGCTTTTTGCCTACCCGAATTTTTATCTTTTCGGTATGAGAATGAACTTTCGATTTTTTATATTATCCGAATCAAGCTTATTTATCGTTACTATCTTTTCGGTGCTCGCTCTGTGCTTTTTACCTATCTCCCAGAGGCTTTCATCTTTATCGGGATAATATATGAGCATCGAACAGTCTTCCTCTTTATCTTCCCTCTCGCCTCTCGTTATCTGCGTAACGTACATAACGTCACTTTGCGAGAAGGCATTTACGCTTGCCTTTACGTCTATTTCAATTTCAAAGCCGTCCTTTACGCTTTCGAAATTCACTTTTTCCGTCTCGATCTTTATCACGGTATTTTCTGCGTTTTCCGAAAGCTTCAGAGAAATATCGAAGGTTACGGCGTGCTCGTAGGCACTCATACCGCCGCTTTCGGTCTTTGCAAGCACGGTACAGTTACAGGTGCCCTCTCCGTAAAGCATTTCGCCGTCGCGTCTGGTTTTCAAAAGCTCGGGGGTTGCGCGTACTGCTAAAAGCTCTTTTATCTCACCGTCGTTTTCGATAAGGTCTTTTACGGTAAATTGCTTCTCAAACGTACCCTCCGCTCTTCCCAAAGAAAGCTCGCTTACGTCAAGCTTCGATAAGCAGTCCGTGCAATATGCGTCCGCGACGTAAGTAAACTGCTCATTCTTTAGCACGAGAGCGCTTGCCGAAAGCTCAAAGTCAAGAGCTATACGGCGGTTTTCGCCGTTTGAATCGGAAATTGCCGCGCACTTCGGCGAGTACACGAAAAGCTCTGCGCACATGTAGTCGCCCGAAGCTTCTCTTACGAGCGCCGTAAGAGGAAGCTTCGTCTTATAGCTTACGTATTCTCCGTTTTCGTCGGTGTAGATTACAAAAAGCTGGGCATCAGAGCTTACAAGTAAGCCGTCTGCTCTCGTCTGTCCTACTGCCGCACCTTTTGAAAGATCCCAATATACGATCTCCTCAAGGCTCGGATATTCGGGAGGAATAATGAAGTCCTCCGAAAATCTGCTTTTCTCGGATACAAGGCGATCGTAAATAAAGTTCTCACCCGTCTTTTGCATAATCTCGGCGTTTTGAGTATCGGGCATTTTAAGGCTTCCCGTTTTACACAGAAATACGGTAAAATCGCAATCCATACTTACGGAAAGTTTCCTTGTGCCGTATATTCTTACAGAAGGCTCGCGGCAGGACAGCGTTACGTCTAAAAGTTTTGCTCCCTCATCGGCGTCCCATTTTGCTTCGAATTCCTGCTCAAATAAGAAACGGTGTAAGACACTGTCCTTGTCGCTGTAGTAAAGTATGCTGTAGCTTACTTCACCCGATACGGATAATACCCCGTCCGAAAGCTCCGTTTCGGTTACGACCGCCTTTGCACCGCAGTCGATTATTCTCGCAAGATCCTCATAAAAATCGGGAAGGCTTATCTCTTGAGATAACTGTTTTCCGAAGGAAAGCTTATAGGGTGCGGAAAGCACCTCGGGGATAGCTTTGTCTGGCTCTAAATAAAAATCCATTTTGTCCACCTCGTTTTAATATTTGTTAAATTCTATGAAAGTGCCTTCTTCCTTATGCCAAGCATCGAAAAAATATCTTCTTTCGTTTCTGGTGAGCTTAAAAGCATAAATGCGGCGTAGCTTGCCAAATTAAGTATAAGTCTTGCACATAATCCGAGCGCCGTGGGCGGTATGCCCCTTCCCAAGACCGCAGAAAGCATACCCGATGAAATCGCGCATATAAGGGGATTTATCACGTCGGTAAACGGGAAAAGCTCGATGCCGCTCGTCTTTAAAAGCTCGCGCATACTTAAAAGTGTGTTCATCGTTTCGGTGCAAAATATCATTATAACGTAGCCCGTGACCTGATATTTAGGTATCAGGAAATATACCATCACCACGCTCACCACGGAATCAAGCAGGTTATAGCCCATCGAAGCAACCTGCTTATCAAGCCCCTTTAACATACTGTCGGCGCATATATCGAGATACATTATCGGTATAAGCGGAGAAAAGATGCGTAAAAACACCGCGCACTCGTCGCTTTTATATAA
>JAZRTW010000098.1:0-6444 GCA_045652265.1 Eubacteriales bacterium
CGATATTGCAAATATGCACAAAGTAGGCTCCGTACTTGCCCCCAACAGCACGAAAAAATGGTATATTGACATAGAGATCTCAAAGCAATAATTTTACATAACACCGAAGACGCAGACCGTGTTTTCGGTGTTATTTTTTTCTACATTATATAAAAAAATACAGAAAAAATATTGAATAAAAATATTAGATATGATATAATACTATGAATTACTGTTAAATTTTGCAAAGATAGATAAGTAATAAGAAATTTGGAGATATAATAATGGCAAAAACCGCAAGACAAAATCAAGGCTACGGAGATCAAAGCATACGTACTTTAAAAGGCGCGGACAGAGTAAGACTCAAGCCTTCCGTAATTTTCGGTTCGGAGGGTATCGAGGGCTGCGAGCATTCCTTTTTTGAGATACTCTCAAACTCGGTAGACGAGGCGAGAGAGGGATTCGGCGACGTTATAAACGTAACCGTATTCAAGGATAAGACTCTTCAGGTCGAGGACTTCGGAAGAGGTATTCCGCTTGATTGGAACGAGAAGGAAAAGCGCTATAACTGGGATCTCGTTTTTTGCGACCTTTATGCAGGCGGTAAGTATGACAGCGAGGCGTACGAGTTTTCGCTCGGCACGAACGGACTCGGCGCATGCGCGACGCAGTACAGCTCCGAGTTTATGGAGGTCACGGTATATAACGGTAACTTCAAATACGGCATTTCTTTTAAGAAGGGCTATCCCGTGACGGAGCTTTCAAAAGAGGATTATAGCGGCAAGAGAAGCGGCACGATAATCAAGTGGCGCCCCGACCTTGAGGTATTCACCGACATAAACATTCAGCTTGATTATTTTACGTCCGTCCTTAAAAAGCAGGCGGTAGTAAATGCGGGACTTACCTTTAATCTCAAATATCAAAACGAAGACGGCTCTTTTACCGATGCAAGCTTTTGCTACGAAAACGGCATAAAGGACTACGTCGACGAGATACTCGGCGAAGACGGTATGAGCCCGTCGTTTATCTGGAGCGGCGAGCGTGTCGGCAAGGACAGAGAGGATAAGCCCGAATACAAGGTCAAGATGCAGATATGCCTTGCATTCTCTAACAAGAATAATCTCATTGAATTTTATCACAACTCTTCATTCCTTGAATACGGCGGTTCTCCCGAAAGAGCGACGAGAAAGGCACTTGTTTGGGCATTTGACAATTTTATAACCGAGAGCGGTAAATATTCGAAGAACGAGAGCAAGATAACCTTCCAGGATATAGAAGACTGCCTCGTATTCGTGTTAAATTCGTTTTCGACGCAGACGTCTTATGAAAACCAAACGAAGAAGGCTATTACTAACGTATTTATCGGCGAAGCGATAAACGAATTTTTGAAAACGCAGATGCAGGCACTCTTTGCAGAGAACCCCGAGGTTGCCGAAAAGATAGTCTCGCAGGTGCTTATAAATAAGAGAAGCCGCGAAAGTGCCGAAAAAGAGCGTATCGGAATGAAGACCAAGCTTATACAAAAGCTTGACATCTCCAACCGAGTGGAAAAATTCGTCGGCTGCAGAAGCAAAGACCCGACGAAGCGCGAGCTTTATATAGTGGAGGGCGATTCGGCACTCACGTCTGTCAAGCTTGCAAGAAACGCAGACTTTCAGGCGGTAATTCCCGTAAGAGGAAAGACCTTAAACTGTCTCAAAAATTCTTACGATAAAATATTCAAAAACGAGATCATAGTCGATCTTTTGAAGGTCATCGGATGTGGCTGTGAGATAAAGTCGAAGTCAAACAAAGAAATATCGGGATTCGACTACGACCTTTTAAAATGGGATAAGATAGTAATATGCACCGATGCCGACGAAGACGGCTATCAGATACGCACGCTTATCCTAACGATGTTTTACAGACTGCTTCCCACTCTTATAAGACGCGGCAAGATATATATTGCGGAGTCACCCCTTTTCGAGATACGCGTAAAGGATAAATCTTATTTTGCGTATACCGAAGCGGAAAAAGACGAGATACTCGGCACTCTCGGCGACGTTAAGGTAAACGTACAGCGTTCAAAGGGCCTTGGCGAAAACGAACCCGATATGATGTCTTTAACCACGATGAATCCCGCGACACGACGTCTTATACAGATATTGCCCGACGACGAAGAGAAGACCTACAGAATGTTTGATATTCTCCTCGGCGACAATTTGGAGGGCAGAAAGGACTACATCACCACGAAAGGCCCGCAGTACGTAAACCTTGCGGACGTTTGATGAGGTAAATATGAGAAGAAAGAAGATCGAGACTACCGAAACGGTTGAAAGCACGGCGGTAGTCATTGAGCAAAATATAACAGATACTCTTGAAAAAAATTATATGCCTTACGCGATGAGCGTTATTATATCAAGAGCTATCCCCGAGATCGACGGCTTTAAGCCTTCCCACAGAAAGCTCCTTTACGCCATGTATAAGGGCGGGCTTTTAACGAGCACAGAGAGAAAGAAATCGGCTTCCGTCGTCGGTGACGCGATGAAATTAAACCCTCACGGAGACGCTTCCATTTACGAAACGATGGTAAGACTCACAAGAGGCAACGAGGCGCTTTTGCACCCCTTCATCGACTCCAAAGGAAGCTTCGGTAAGCAATATTCGAAAAATATGGCGTACGCCGCTCCGCGTTATACGGAGGTAAAACTTGATAAGTTCTGCGAGGAGCTTTTTAAGGGAATCGACAAGGACGCGGTCGAATTCGTTCCAAACTACGACAATACCATTATGGAGCCTACGCTTTTACCGGTAAGCTTCCCCAATATTCTCGTATCTCCCAATACGGGAATCGCCGTAGGTATTGCAAGCAAGATATGCTCCTTTAACCTCGGAGAGATATGCGATGCGACGGCGGCGCTTATAAAGGACGAAAACGCCGATTTAAAGCAGTATATCAAGGGCCCCGACTTTTCGACGGGCGGAAAGTATATCTATAACGAAGAACAGCTCACTCAAGTACTTGAGACGGGCAGAGGCAAGTTCTCCATTATGGGAAGCTACAGATACCTTCCCAAAGAAAATATCCTTGAGATAACGGAAGTGCCTTACACCGCGACGGTTGAGGACATACTTGATAAGATAGTCGAGCTCAATAAGCTCGGAAAGCTTAAAGAGATAAACGACGCAAGAGACGAAACGGACCTTACCGGTCTTAAACTTGCCATTGATTTAAAGCGCGGTGCGGACGTCGAGAAGGTGATAGCAAAGATATTTGACAGCACGCCTTTAAGAGACGATTTTTCGTGCAACTTCACCGTGCTTATCGGAAACCGCCCCGAGCTTTTAGGCGTAAGACAGATACTTCTTGAATGGCACGCGTTCAGAGCAGAGTGCGTAAAGCGCCAGCTCTATTTCGAGCTTAAAGTCAAGAAGGACAGACTTCATCTTCTAAAAGGACTTCAGAAGCTCCTTGTAGACATTGACAAGGCGATAAAGATAATTCGCCAAACGGAAAACGATAAGGACGTAATCCCTAATCTCTGCGAAGGCTTCGGCATCGACAAGATACAGGCTGAATATATCGCGGAGATCAAGCTCCGCAATTTGAACAAGCAGTACATCTTGGATAGAATTGCCGAGATAAATAAGCTCCTTGCGGACATAGACGATATTGAGCAAACGCTTGCAAGCAAGAAAAAGGTAGACAATCTCATCATCAAAGAGCTTATGAACGTCAAAGCAAAATACGGCAAGGAGAGAAAGACCGAGGTTATAACCGAAGTTCCCGTTGCCGAATACGAGCCCGAGGACGAAATTGAGGATTATATCGCAAGACTCGTTTTGACGCAAGAGGGATATTTCAAGAAAGTTCTTCCCAAGACCATCAAGCAGGGCGACGACAATATGATGAAGGACGGGGACAGTATAACCATAGAGACCGACGTCTCCAATAAGGACGAGCTCATATTCTTTACGGATAAGGGCTTTGCGTATAAAGCTCACGTGTACGATTTCGATACGCGTAAGATAACCGTAATGGGTGAGTACCTTCCCACGAAATTCGGAATGGAGTCAGACGAGCACATCATATATATGTGTACGGCGGGCGATTACAGCGCGCAGATGGCGGTATTCTTCGAAAACGGCAAGGCGCTTAAATTCCCCATCGAAACGTATAAGACGAAGAACAACAGAAAGAAGCTTACAAACGCCGTTTCGGTCGCATCAAAGCCCGTCGGCATATTCAAGCTTTGTGAGGATACCGATTTCTTTATTTTGACGGATAACGGAAAAGCGGCGATAATATCCTCTAAATTACTTTCACTCAAATCAACGCGCGACAGCCTCGGAAATACGGTCATAAATCTCAAAAAAGGCACTCGCGTACAAAAGGTCGAATGTAACGTGACCTTGAACGATGACAACAGAAAATACAGAAAGATAAAGGTTCCCGCAACTCCCGTGCCTTATGCGGAGCTTGATATGGAATCAAGACAGCAGACTCTTTTGTAAGCGTTTAAGACCTAATTTGAAAGGAGGAAAAAAGAATGAAACGAAGAAATTTAAACCGGATAGTGTTCAAAGCAGCACTTCCGATACTTGCCGTAATATATATTGCGGTGCTTTCGGTTATACTTTTTTCCGGTGAGCTTAAAAACACAAAAACAATATTTATTTTAGTATCGGGCGGAGTTGCCGTTGTGGGACTTACCGTTTTGGCGTTCATACTTGAAAAACGTCTTACCGCAAAGCTTGGCGGCGAGGAGCTTTTCATTTTAAACAACGTCACTATGGAATTCATCCAAAACCTCAAACAGCCGCTTATTATTGCCGACGACGAAGGAAATACCCTTTGGTATAACGATATGATGTCGAAAATGCTTGAGGGCGGCAAGGCTATCGAGTACGGCGAAAATATTTCAAGCGTAACGGACGGAGTCGTGACCTTGGCGGACCTTACCAAAGGAGAGCCCGTCAGCGCCGTGATACGAGGAGTTCGCTATAACGTGACGCCGTATTCGGTGCAGGTAGACGATAAGTCGAACGTCGTTGCAGTATTTGAGGATATGACGAAGCTCGACGGGCTTTCAACGGAGCTTAAAATGAAAAATCCCGTCGTGTCCTTTATCGTAGTGGATAACACGGGTGAGCTTTATGCAAATATGCTCGACAAAAACAGAGATGCTTCAAATAAGGTCGCGGAGATACTTCAAAAAGCGGCGGGCGAGATAAACGCTCTTATCAGGGAATACGAGCGAGACAGATACATTTTGGTATACGAGTACAGACATCTGTTGAAGCTTATTGAGAAAAAGTTTGACATACTCGACGAGATAAGAGAAGCAACAACGGGTGAGTCAAACGTTCCTGTTACCGTTTCGATAGGTACGGCTTGCGACGAAGCGGAGTTTTCGGATAAGGTAAGCGCCGCAAAGCAGGCTCTTGAGCACGCACTCCAAAGAGGCGGCGACCAGTCCGTTGTAAAGTTCGCGCAAAGCGTTGAAATTTACGGCGGAAGAAGCAAGACTGTCCAAAAGCGCTCAAAGCTTCGTTCAAGAGTTATCGTAAGCGAGCTTGAACAGCTTATAAAGAATTCATCTAACGTGCTCATAATGGGACATAAGCAGGCAGACCACGACGCTATAGGCGCAAGCCTCGGCGTTGCCAGAATAGCTATGCACTGCGAAAAAAAGGCAAACATCGTATGTGACTTGAACGACATAAATTACAAAAGCATAATAAAGGAAATATACTCAAAGCCCGACTACAAGGACTATTTTATCGACAACGATACGGCGCTTGAGCTTTTGGAAGCGGATACGCTCGTCGTAGCGGTGGACGTAAACAACGTACAGCTTATGCAAGAGCCGCAACTGTTCCTTAATGCACTCAAAACCGCGGTCATCGACCATCACAGAAAGAGCGAGGAGTTTGTAACGGCTCCCAAGATAGCGTATATCGAGCCTTCTGTTTCCTCGACTTGCGAGCTCATAAGCGAAATGCTTGAGCAGTTCTTGCAAAGCGGAGAGCTTTTGAAGGAAGAAGCGGATATACTACTTTCAGGAATATGGCTTGACACGAATCAGTTCTCCAAAAATACGGGTGTACGTACTTTTGGTGCGGCGCAGTATCTTCGCGGCGAGGGTGCAAGCCCCATACAGACTGCGGCACTTTTCAAGCAGAGCGCGGCAGAGGTTATGGGCGAAGCGAAATTCGAATCAAACATAACGGTCTACCTTGACCATATCGCCGTTTCCGCAATAAGCGAGGACTGCGATCCATCGGAGAAGATATCTGCAGCAAAGGCGTCGGATAAGCTTATAAATATAAAGGACATACTTGCTTCCTTCGTCCTTTATAAAACGGGCGGTGTCATAAATATATCCGCACGTTCCACGGGAAGCATCAATGTTGCACTCATACTTGAAAAAATGGGCGGCGGCGGCCATTTCGATATGGCAGGCGCACAGATAAAGAGCAGCG
>JAZRTW010000099.1:0-2129 GCA_045652265.1 Eubacteriales bacterium
TCCCGACACGAATACCCTTTCGGGATATTTGCCGTCACAAACGAAATCTATCGCGGTGCGAAGTGCCGCCTTGTCCGTAAGAAGCCTGAATACGTCACTTGCAAGAAGGAAATCTCCCCTCTCGCTTATCTCCGCTTTACCCTCGTAAACGAGGTCGCTTTCTTCCGAAAGAGCTCCGTTTTTATCAATAGCTCCCGTGCATTTTAAGTGGTAAAGCGCCTTTATAAGCTCCGACGGGACGCCTATCTCGCCGAAAGCACTTCCCGCCGCGGCAGATGCGCAGACCGTCTTTTCGTCTTTTCTGCAAGCCGTCTCGCAATTCGTTCCGATATCGCATAATAAAAAGTCGCCGCCGCAAGCAAGTATCTCGCAAAGCAATATTCCGCAAAGAGCGTCAGCTCCGACAAACGCCGAAATCACGTTTGGGATATATGCGGGAATCGGAAGACCCACGTCGACGTATTTTCCGAAATGCTCGCTTACGGTAAACGGGCTCGTTTTTAAGGGAGAGGTATCGTTACCCGTCAAAAGATAAAGCATCGCCGTATTTGCGCAAACGCAAAGTCTTGACACCGAAGCCGTATTAAAAAAGTCCTCCGTCAAATCCTTTATTGCATTTCTTAAATCTTCTCCGTTTGCGCCCGTACGCGTTAAAACGTCTGCGCCGAGGCTTACGTGAGGATTTTGCGTACATCTGAAATCCACGGGCTCGCCTTCTTTTAAAAGTACGGCGGCAAGCGTACTCGTTCCTACGTCAACGGCAACGGCGTAACCTTCAATCGACTCGTGAGGCGGCAGCTTTTCAAAGCATAAAACGGGAAGGCGTTCGCTTTCGCTTACGCTTATCTCGCAATCACCCTCGGCGTAAGTCTTGCAGGCAAGGCGAACACCGTCGGGAAGCCTTTCTTCGCTTTCCGTTTTTTCGGAAAGCGCACCGTTTGCATACACGGCGCATCTTCCGCAAACTCCTCTGCCCGAGCAGTAAAGAGGTACGGAAAAGCCTGCCGATTTTAAGGCTTCGGCAAGAAGCGTCCTTTTTTCAAAGAACGTCTCCTTGCCGTTTATCGTTATCTTCACTTTTCCTCGTGGCCGAAAAGATTAAGTCTGAAAAGCTTCGACTCATCTTCAAGATTTTCGCAAACAACTTCAGCCTCGCCTATCTTGCCCCAATCGATGCTTCCCGAAAGTGCAAGAAGCTGGGTGAGCTTACTCTTCATATTGAGTACGTCGCCCTCGGAAGTCTTGATATAAACCTCGCCCTCCGCTTCTTCAGCAAAAGCTATGAGCTTACCGAAGTCAAACTCGTGAATCATGATACCTTTTTTCATAGTTGTTACCTCCAAAATATTGTTACGTTATTATTTTAGCGTAAAACGCCTTCAAAATCAAGAAAAATCTGTCAGTTTTCAAAATATTTTCTGTCAAGGCTTCGAAGCTGTATCGCCGTGGCGATATGCTTTGACTCGATAACTTCCTTTTTGTCGAGATCGGCAACCGTTCTCGCCACCTTCAAAATTCTGTCGTAGCCTCTTGCGGATAGGTTCATACGCTTGAACGCGGACTCAAGCATAGCGTCGGCAAGAGAATCTATCTTGCAATATTTTCTTATCTGCGACGGAGAAAGACGGGCGTTCGATAAAACTCCCTCTTCCTCGTAGCGCTTTCTTGCAAATTCCCTCGCTTCAAGCACCCTTTCTCTCATATTTTGCGAGCTTTCCGCGGGGCTTTCAGCCGTAAGATCACCGTATTCGACTGACGGTACTTCTATCTGTATATCTATTCTGTCGAGAAGCGGCCCCGATATTTTCGAAACGTATCTGCGTATCGACTCGGGAGAGCATTTGCAAGGGTGGCTGGGGTGCCCGTAATATCCGCCTTTGCAGGGATTCACCGCCGCGACAAGCATAAATTCCGACGGGTAAGTCATCTTGCCGTTTACGCGGGATATCGTTATCTTTCTGTCCTCCAAGGGAAGCCTCAACACTTCCATCGCATCGGAAGCAAATTCGGGAAGCTCGTCCAAAAACAAAACGCCGTTATGCGCAAGCGATATTTCTCCCGGAGCGGGTATGCGTCCACCGCCGGCAAGACTTGCGACGGACATCGTATGGTGCGGTGAGCGAAACGGC
>JAZRTW010000100.1:0-3088 GCA_045652265.1 Eubacteriales bacterium
GAGGACTATCTTTGCCGCAAGGGTAGTCTTGACGGGGCGAAGGAAGCTTTTTTTAAAAATTATTACGAGCGCTACGGGAATAAAGAATATCAAAATGTATAAGAAATTAGAGAAAATTCCCTTGAAGATGTTTACGATAAAATCTTTGTTGAATACCTGCTCTGCGTTTCCGACGTCGGTAAAGGTCATAAGATATCCGAAAAATTTCGAATACACGAGCTGGGTGGAAAAATAAAGCGACAAAAATGCGTTTATTACAAGTAAAACAATGAAGTTTATCTTCGAATTTTTAAAGAAGGTGCAAAGCGCCGTAATAATGAGCGCAAAGGGGATAGCGAAAAAGAAATAGTACGCCGTGTAGGGAGACGTAAGGGGCTCCTTCGTTGCAAGCTTGTAAACTATTTCGTTTATAAAATACGTAATAAGCAAGACTATCGGCAAAAGAGGCGCGCCGAATGCCTTGTATTTAAGCTCAAACTCTTTTGAAAGAGAGGATTTTTTTCTGTGTTTCATTTGTCTTTGTCCGTTCATTTTTTCACCTTTCCTTATGCAAGCGCATCGACGTATTCAACGTATTCCTCAAGGCACATACCGAGATTGTATATCTTCTCCGCATGGTATCTGCCGACGTACCTGAACCTTACCGCGCTGTATTCACGTCCCGTTATTTCTTCTTTTCCTTCGGGGTAGCGTAATATGTACCCGAATTTCCAAGCGTTTTCTTTAAGCCACGAAAATTCCGCGCTTTGTTTGAAATCCTCTGCGTTCTTGCCGTAGTTTAAGACGGTGCAGGCAAGGCCCGTCTGGTATTCGTCATATCCTGCTCTCGTCTTATATTTTGCGACTGCCGCTTCGGCGTCCGCTTTGGAGAGGGACTTATTGGAGTTCATCATTTTCGTAACTTCGCTGTAAAATTCCGTGTTGATGGTTCCGTACGACTTATACGCATTTGTAACCGTCAAAGTGATGTAGCCGTTTGCCCGTGCTTCTTTTAGCATAGCTTCGAGAGACATTTGCGCATTGAGCCGCAGCTTTACGACTATCGGTATGTTCGAATCTCGTACGTTACATAAGTTTGATGGAATATTTGCAGGTGCAAGAGCATGGGAGTCATTGACCAAAACGAGATATTGGTAGCAGTCGTAGGGGTTCATGTGCTCTTCGTAGTCTTTAAGGTCTGCAACGAATGAAAGCTCCGCGACGCTGACACCCGAAAGCCTGTCCTCTGCCTGCTCGCTGTTTTGGAAAAGTCCGTCGATGGCGCAGATGCTTTTTACGGTAAACGTGCCCGTCGAGTTATCCTTGTCAAAGCCAAAGTCATATACCATTTTTTCCTCATCGAGCTCAAGGCTTATTCCGGGATAGTATTGCTCAAATATGTCCACCGGTACGTACACTTCGCCGTCTTGCATGTAGCTTGATGCGCTCATTTTGCATAATATGCCGTTTATAAGGCAGTTTTGAGATTGCTTTGTGAAGGTGACGTACTCACTTCCGTCCTCGCCCGACAGCGTTATCTCGTCGTAATTGCCGATGTACCTTAAAGAAAGAAGCTCCGATACGTCGTCAAGGCTTACGTAGTATATGCCGTTTTTACGAACGTCGGAAAGCGTGTATTTTCGCTTTTTTGCTTCCGTCGTCTCGCCGTTTTCAGTTAGTAAAAACTTATACGTAACCTCCGACGGCCCGTCTTTAACGCGAAGAGAGAGCTTGACCGCAAGTATGAGTATAAGTGATATGACGGCAAAAAAGAACGCAAAAATAATACCTTGCGCGATATATTTATCCCGCAAAGCTTTAGGTATTCTTCTTTTCGTTTTCAGGGGAGTTTTAGGGCTTACCCTTTGCCCTCCCATACCTTGCTTATCGTTCATTTTTTCTCCGAATTGATCTTATTCAAAGTATATTATATAACAGCTTTTGAAAAAAATCAATGATAAAGTATGATATAAATATGAAGTAAATAAACAAAAAGGAAGATAATATTCGATTTTTTTGTAAAAAAGGTTGACAAACGGTTTAAATATGGTATACTCAATTATGTAAATACCAAACAGGATAATGTAATGATGGATTATAATGCACTTACGGAAGAGGAACTTATCGACTTTATAAAGGTAGATAAGAATAGTCCTGCTTTGGATGTTATGATAAGCAAATATAAAGGTTATATCAATTCGCTCCTTGCAAAATACCACGTTAGCGAAAACGATTATCCCGAGTTTTTTGCCGATGCCAGTATCGGACTTTACTCGGCGATAACGCATTTCGATTTTAAAAGGGGAGTACCCTTTGAGCCCTACGCAAAGCTTTGCGTAAAAAGAGCGGTGTTCAATTCCCTAAAGAAGTACCTCAGAGCAAAGAATTCAGATCTAACCGAATGTCTTTATATTGAAGAGCTTTCCGAAAGCCTTCCCAAAAAAGCACTTGAGCTTTATTGCGAGTACGGAGACCCACAGTCGATGTATTTGCAAAAGGAAGAAATAAACGAATTCTTCCGCAAAGCCGAAAAGATGCTCACTCCTTTCGAGTGGAAGGTGTTTACATTGTATATTGAAAATATGTCCTACGCACAGATCGCCGGAAAGACTGGACACAATATAAAATCTATAAGCAACGCTGTTTACCGAATACGAAATAAATTGTCAGTTATAAATTATATGAAGAACTGATGCCTTCGCATCAGTTCCCGATTTGTATGCTCATCGTATTTGTAGGATAGGGCATTGACTGTTTGTTTTGTTATTGGTTTACGGTGTTTTTTTAATGCTGATATGTCCCTTATAGCTTAACAAAAGCGCTTTTTAAGAGATGTCGGTAAAGTCCGACGGGGGATAAAAATATTTTATACACGAGGTTACATCATGTACGAAGACAAGACACTGGTTTGCAAAGATTGCGGAAACGAATTCGTATTCACCGCAGGAGAGCAGGAGTTCTACGCAGAGAAGGGATTCCAGAACGAACCCCAGAGATGCAAGGAATGCCGCACAGCAAGAAAGAATGCCGGAAAAGCTGCAAGAGAAATGTTCACTACCGTATGCGCAAAGTGCGGTAAGGAAGCAAAAGTTCCCTTCCAGCCCAGCAC
>JAZRTW010000101.1:0-5563 GCA_045652265.1 Eubacteriales bacterium
CTATTGTATTCTCCGCCGCACGCAAAAAGGGACACCTTTCGGTGTCCCTTTGCGTTTGGCGGAGAAGGAGAGATTCGAACTCTCGAACCGTTTGTAGCGGTTACACGATTTCCAATCGTGCGCGCTCGGCCAACTACGCGACTTCTCCGTGCTGACCTTAAGTAGTTTATCACATATTAAGGTCGATGTCAAGAATTATTTTTTCAAACTTTGCATTTCTTTTTAAAATAATCCCAAATTTTTGAGTATCGTACTTCCTATAAGCATAGTCACTCCCGAAAGAAGCGTCGTCAACACGACTATCTGCGATGCAACGATGCTGTTTGACTTCATCTGTCTTGCCATTATGTAGCTCGAAACTGCCGTGGGTGCGCCGAAGGCGATGAATATTATACCAAGCTCCACTCCTCTAAAGCCCATAAGCGCCGCCGCCGTGCAAAACACAAGCGGGCATACGGCTATCTTCATAACCGTCGCAAATATCGAATAGCTGATATTACCCTTGATGTCCGCGAATCTGAACGATGCGCCAAGCGATATAAGTGCAAGCGGCGTCGAAAGCTCCGAAAGGTAGCTTACCGTTTTATTAAGCACCGAAGGCATCGATACAATGCCGAGTGAAAACGGAATCGCAAGTATGACGGATATTATGAGAGGATTCGTTATGACGTTCTTTATTATCTTCCACAAAAGTCCCGCGCCTTCCTTTTTTCCGTCAGGCATATTCATCGCAAGGATAACGACGGCAAAGACGTTATATACGGGTATCAAAAACGGTATGATGAGTGACGCCGCCGTGCTTCCCGCTTCCCCGAACATATTGGCGGCAAGAGGTACGCCGAGTATCGCGAAATTGGAGCGGTATATGCCCTGTATCACGGCTCCCCTTACGTCACGGCGCTTTATCGCGGGAGTGATAAGTAAAGTCATAAGGAAAAAAACCAAAACCGTGCCTATAACGCAAAACGCCGCAAGGCGTCCGTTAAACGCATTTTTGAAATTCGTCGTCGCGACGTTGTAAAAGAGCATCGCAGGCAAGGCGCACTTAAACACGAGCTTATCGGATACGTCCAAAAACGCACCGTTTATTAAATTTATCCGTCTTAAAAAGTATCCTAAAATTATTATTATAAATATAGGAAGTATCGAATTTGCGGAGATTATGAGATTTTCAAGCACGCGTCCTTCCTCCTTTTTGTATGAAAAAAGCCACAGCGCGTAAAGCGTTATGGCTGTTTATCATTTTCGTCTTATTACTGATTCTGCTCGATATATTCGATGATATCGGCAACGGTCTTAAGATTTGCCGCATCCTCATCAGGTACGGTTACGCCCAAAGTCTCCTCGATGGAGAGAAGCATCTCAACTACGTCAAGTGAGTCAGCGCCTAAGTCGTCGATGATTGCTGCATCGTCTTCGATTTTGTCAACGTCGATTCCGAGTTGATTTGCAATAATTTCTTTGATCTTTTCTGTCATTGAAAGTTCTCCTTAAATAACGTTTCTATGTTTATATATGTACCGATTTTATATATTACTACATAATATTTGTCAATGCAAGTGTTTTTATGAATTTTTTTGAAAAATTTTTACTCGCAGATGTTTTTCGGTATTCAGATAACTCTTACCTTTATCATACCCTCTACTTTTGATATTGCTTCAGCGTGAGCGGCTGTCGCCTCGCCGTCTATTTCAAGGATAGTATAAGCATAGTCCTTCTTTGAGCGGTTGATGAGGTTCTCAATGTTTAAGCCCTCTGACGAAACGACGTTCGTTATCTGTGCGAGAACGGAAGGAATATTCTTATGTAAACAGCATATTCTCGTCGTCGCCGTATGAGGAAGCTCGACGTTAGGGAAGTTTACGCTGTTTTTGATGTTACCCGTGGTAAGATATTCGTGGAGTTGTTTGCAAGCCATAACCGCGCAGTTGTCCTCCGCTTCGGGCGTAGATGCGCCGAGGTGAGGGATCATAACGGTATTCTTTGCATCAATCATATCGTTCGTGGGGAAGTCAGTAACGTAGGAAGCAACCTTTCCGCTTTCAAGCGCCGCTTTCATATCCTCGGAATTAACGAGGTCGGCTCTTGCGAGGTTTATAATTCTCACGCCGTCCTTCATCTTCGCGATGGTCTCTTTGTTTATCATACCCTTCGTCGTGGGAGTTGAAGGAATGTGAAGCGTGATATAGTCTGCGTTTGCGTATATCTCGTCGTTGTCGCTTGCCTTGTTTATCTTTCTTGAAAGCATCCACGCGGCGTCAACCGTAATATAGGGGTCGCAACCGAGAACGTCCATTTCAAGAGCGTGAGCGGCGTTTGCAACCAAAGCGCCAATAGCGCCAAGGCCTATTACGCCGAGCGTCTTGCCCGCAAGCTCGGGGCCTACGAATGCGCCCTTTCCCTTCTCAACTTGAGATGCGATGGGAGTCTCCCCTCCCAAAGTCTTTACCCAATCGATACCGCCCGCGATATTTCTCGAAGCAAGAAGGAGTGCACCGATTGCAAGCTCCTTGACCGCGTTTGCGTTTGCACCGGGTGTGTTGAAAACGACGATACCCTTTGCCGCGCAGTCCTCTACGGGAATATTGTTTACGCCCGCGCCCGCTCTTGCGATAGCAAGAAGGCTTTCGGGAAATTCGATCTCGTGCATCGAAGCGGATCTTACAAGTACGGCATCGGGATTTTCAACGTCTTCGCCGATGTTATACATATCCGCGGGAAGCTTATTAAGTCCGATCTTTGCGATCTTATTGAAAAGTTTAACGTTATACATTTCTATCTCCTATGCTTTGGGGTTTGCCTTTGCAAACTCATCCATATATTTAACGAGTGCTTCTACGCCTTCCTTGGGCATAGCGTTGTAGATGGAAGCTCTCATACCGCCTACGCTTCTGTGACCCTTAATGTTGACGATGCCCTTTTGGGCAGCGCCTGCACAGAACTTCTTGTCAAGCTCATCGCTTCCCGTTACGAAGGTAACGTTCATCATTGAACGGTGCTCTTTCTCAACTGCGGCGATATAGTAGCCTTGGATGTGAAGATAATCGTAAAGAACAGCCGCCCTTTCTTCATTCTTCTTCTTCATCTCCTCAAGGCCGCCCATATCGCGAATCCACTCGAATACGAGCTTTGCGATATAGATGCTGTAGCAGGGAGGCGTGTTGTACATAGAGCCGTTTTCTGCCTGTACCTTATAGGAAAGCATCGTGGGTGTGAAGGGCTTTTCGTTACCCAAAAGGTCTTCTCTTACGATAACGACGGTAAGACCTGCGGGACCAATGTTCTTCTGTGCGCCCGCGTAGATTACGCCAAACTTGGAAACGTCAACGGGCTCGGAGAGAATGCAAGAGGACATATCCGCAACCAAAGGAACGTTTACCTCGGGAATATAGTTGTACTTCGTTCCGTAGATGGTATTGTTAAAACAGATGTGAAGATATGCCGCGTCTTCTCTTATATCGGAAGCGGTGACGTGAGGAACGTAGCTGAAATTCTTATCTTTGGACGTTGCAACGAGCTTTATATCGCCGTATTTCTGGGCTTCGGTATAAGCCTTTCCCGAAAACTGTCCGCTTACGATATAGTCCGCTTTATTTGCGTCGCCGATAAGGTTTAAGGGTACTGCGGCAAATTGAGTGGAAGCGCCGCCTTGAAGGAAAAGTACCTTATAGTTATCTGGTATATTCATAATTTCACGCAAGGTCGCCTCTGCATCTGCGATTATCTTCTCATAAGGCTTGGAGCGGTGGCTCATCTCCATTACCGACATTCCCGCGTCCCCGTAAGAACACATCTCGCTTGCTGCCTTTTCCAAAACCTCCAAAGGCATAGAGGAAGGTCCTGCAGAAAAATTGTAAACTCTCTTCATAATACTATATCCTTTCGTATGTAAAATATTTCATATCAATAGGTGTTTATTGCTTTATTATAGTAAAAAATCCGCTAATTGCAATAGTTTTTTGAAAATAAATCCGATTTTTGTGAGAAATTATTCAAAAACGGGAGATTTTGCGTGCTCCAAAATGAACGAAGATGCCGTTTCCCAGATGATGTAAACGTAAACGCTCTGTTCGCTGTTATAGCTTATAAGCTCATCGTATCCGCTGTATCCGAGCTTATGCGCAAGCTCATGGCCGAGCATCTGGCACTGCGTTTGGGAAGGAATAAGCCCCTCCTCCTTTGCTATCGCAAATGCACAAAGTTCGTTTTTGACCTTCTCTTCGGCGTAAGCGCGCGCATCGGACAAAATCTGCTCTTCGGTCATATGTACCGAGGAAAGATACTCCTCGTAAGATATACCGTTATATTCGGCTATCTCTTTGTAATAATCGATATACTCGGTTTCACACCGAGAAAGCTCGTCCTTGGGTAGAGGACTGAAAAACGTAGAATCGGCTACAGCCTTGTCCCACAAAATACGCTTTTTGGCATACTCTGCTATCTCCGCGTCTTCAGTATATATCTCTATCTCAACCGCATTATAAAGGGCTTCAAGGCTCTCGTAAACACCGCCTGCCGAAACACTCTCATCGTTAAGAGCGGAAAAGTCGGGGCGGTATATATCTTTGAGCTTCGTTCTCACTTTAAGAGTCTTGCCTCTATAGCGTATATCGGAATAAAAGTTTGGAACGTTAAAGTAGCTCTCGCTGTTTATCGACCTTTGCATAGCGTCTGCAAGCAATCTCTCCGTATACGGATCGGAAAGTACGTTAAGTCTTGTTAAAGCACCTATGACGATTTCGTAGTCACCCGCCGGCAAAAAATCGCATACTTCCGTACCAAAAAGCACCTCACACTCCAAAACAGCTTTGTCTCCGCTTAAGGCCGTATCTGCTTTATCATAAGTGACGAGGTCTTTGAAAATTTCTGCTATGCGGGCGTTTCTTCTTGCTTCGAAGTCGTAATCAAGCTCAACGGATACGTCCGTGACGCCTATGTATTCGCCCAAAACGACGTAACTGTCCAAGGGATAGTTATACGGAAGTTTTTTCTGCGCCCATATACTTGTGTCTTCAGGTTCCGCTTCACAAGCGCAAAATATCGCACTCACCGCACAAATAGCAAGCAATAAGGCAATCGCCTTTTTAACCGTCTTATTTGCCATTTTCTTTAGTTTCAACGTAGCATTTCACAAAGTCCGCAATGACCTGTGCTGCTTTGTCGGAGGACATTATACTGCTATCTACACAAAGGTGATAATTTTGCACATCGCCCCATTTTGCAGAGGTGTTGCTCTTGTAAAAGGTAGCGCGCGATTTGTCAGACTTTAAGACCTTGTCCTTTGCTTTGTCGAAGCTTATCCCGTATTCGTTTGCAACTCTTCGCGCTCTGTATTCAACGGGTGCATGTATAAAAATGCGTATATTCTCCGGAAGGTCCTTTAAAATATTGTCCGCGCACCTGCCCATAATTACGCAAGGAGATGCGGCAAGGCGCTCTATGACCTGCTTTTGCGCGACATATAGCCTGTCGTTCACCGAAAGGCTTTCGTGAGAAACCCCCGTGTGTCCTACGTGGTGTCCCGCCGTCACTATCGAATAAAGAAAGCTTCCGACGGGCTTTT
>JAZRTW010000102.1:0-3101 GCA_045652265.1 Eubacteriales bacterium
TAAAGTGCGGAGTTAAAAAGGTGTTCATCATCGACGGCCGCGTGCCTCACTCCATACTCATCGAAACGCTTACGGACGAAGGTATCGGTACGATGTTTGAGGAGGGCGATAAGTGAACGTTTTTGAACTTGACAAAAGCTACGTTGCTCCCACCTACGGAAGATTCGATTTAAACATAGTTCGCGGTAAGGGTTCGCTTGCCTACGGTAGCGACGGCAAAGAATACATCGACCTCGGAAGCGGCATCGCCGTAAACAGCTTCGGCTTTTGCGACGATAAATGGATAGAAGCTGTAACGAAACAGCTTAATACATTCCAGCACACTTCAAACCTCTACTACACGGAGCCCTGCGCGCTTCTCGCAAAAAAGCTTTGTGAGCTCACGGGACTTTCAAAAGTATTCTTTTCCAATTCGGGCGCGGAAGCAAACGAATGTGCTATAAAAGTTGCAAGAAAATATGCTTGCAAAACGCTTGGAAATGACTGCGTTATAGTAACTTTAAAAAACAGCTTCCACGGAAGAACTCTCACTACCCTCGCGGCAACGGGACAGGAAGCGTTTCACGAACATTTTACGCCTCTCACGCCCGGCTTTATACACATTGAGCCTACTCGCGAGGAGCTTTTTAAAGCGATAAGCGAGCATAAAGTCGCCGCCGTTATGTTTGAAGCGGTCAGAGGCGAAGGCGGCGTATTACCGCTAACAGAAGATTTTGCCAAAGCACTTTCCGAAGCGGCAGAAAAGCACGATATCCTTCTCATAGCAGACGAGGTACAATGCGGAAACGGCAGAAGCGGCGCTTACTACGGCTATATGAAGCTTGGGCTTACTCCCGACGTAGTCACGACGGCAAAAGGACTCGGCGGCGGACTTCCCATAGGTGCGACGATACTTTCAAAGAAGCTCGACGACGTGTTCGCACCCGGTCTTAACGGCTCGACCTTCGGCGGTAACCCCGCAGTATGTGCGGGCGCACTTTCCGTTCTTGAGCGTATCGACGATGACTTTCTTGCCGACGTTGAGAAAAAATCTGCGTATGTTTTCGAAGCTTTCTACGGTGCAGACGGAATTGAAAGCATAAGCGGAATGGGGCTTATGATAGGCATAAAAACCGTAAAGCCCGCAAAGGAAGTAGTAAAAAAAGCTATGGAAAACGGTGTTTTGGTGCTGACGGCAAAGGATAAAGTAAGGCTCTTGCCCGCGTTGAATATACCCATGGATCTGCTTAAAAAAGCAGTCGAAATACTTAAATCTATTTGCAAGGAGGATGCGTAATGAACCTTATTAACCTTAAAGGAAGAGATTTTTTGAAGCTTCTCGACTACAAGCCTGATGAGATATCGTATCTTATCGACCTTGCCGCAAAGCTCAAAAAAGAGAAAAAAGCAGGAATTTCACATAGGCTCTGCGAAGGCAAAAACATCGCACTGATTTTTGAAAAAACGAGCACGCGTACGCGCTGTGCCTTTGAGGTTGCCGCATACGATCTCGGCATGGGCGTCACCTATCTTGATCCCACGGGCTCACAGATAGGTAATAAGGAGACTATTGCGGATACCGCCAGAGTCCTCGCTTCAATGTACGACGCTATCGAATACAGAGGATTTGGTCAAAGCATCGTGGAAGACCTTGCAAAATATTCGAAAGTACCCGTATACAACGGTCTTACGAACGAGTTCCACCCCACGCAGATACTTGCCGATATGCTCACCATAAAGGAGAAGTTCGGTCATCTTAAAGGCATAAACTTTACGTATATGGGCGATGCGCGCTTCAATATGGGTAATTCTCTTATGGTCGGCTGTGCGATGCTAGGGCTTAATTTCACGGCTTGTTGTCCCGAAAAGTATTTCCCCAACGCTGAACTCATAAATACTTGCAAAACGCTTGCAGAAGAAAGCGGCGCAACACTTAAGTTCACGAGCGACGTAAATGAAGGCGTGAAGGACGCAGACGTTATCTATACGGATATATGGGTATCCATGGGCGAGCCCGTAGAGGTTTGGGAGGAGCGTATCAGCGAGCTTGCTCCCTATCAGGTAAACGCCGCTCTTATGAAGAAGACGGGCAAGGACAGCACGATATTTATGCATTGCCTGCCCTCTTATCACGATCTTAACACAAAGGTCGGCAAGGAAATGGGCGAAAAGTTCGGCAGAGTTGATATGGAAGTCACAGATGAAGTATTTGAAAGCGAGGCTTCCGTGGTATTTGACGAAGCCGAAAACAGAATGCACACCATAAAGGCTGTTATGGCGGCAACGTTATAAAACGCCAAAAAGCACGGAGAGCTCTCCGTGCTTTTTCATATTCGCTTTAAAATATCTGTCCGCCCGCAAGGAACGTTTTTGTCTTTTCGCTTTTGGGATTTGCGAACACCTCTTCGGGCGTTCCTTCTTCCTCGATAACACCGTCGGCGATAAATATAACTCTGTCGGAGACGTTACGGGCAAATTCCATTTCGTGCGTTACGATTATCATCGTATGCTCTGCATCTTTTAGTGAGCGGATAACCCTGAGGACCTCGCTCGTAAGCTCGGGGTCAAGAGCCGACGTGGGCTCGTCAAAGCAAAGTATCTCCGGTGAAAGCATAAGTGCTCTGGCTATAGCAACTCTTTGCTGTTGTCCGCCCGAAAGCTCGCAAGGGTAAGCATCTGCCTTCTCTGAAAGACCTACTCTTTGGAGAAGATTTTTAGCTCTTTCGTTTATCTCTTCCGCACTTTCCTTACTCGCTGTGCCCTCTCTTTTGGCTCGAAGCAGGGGCGCGAGTGTAAGGTTTCCCATAACGCTGTATTGCGGGAAAAGGTTGAACTGCTGAAAGACAAGTCCGAAGGAAAGCTGTGCTTCGGGGGTTACGACGGGCTTTTCGCCTTCCTTTGCAAGATAAACGCTTTGTCCGTTTACGATTATTTCGCCACTGTTTGCTTTTTCAAGAAAGTTAAGGCAACGCAGAAGCGTAGTCTTACCGCCGCCCGAGGAGCCGATTATAGAGAGCACCTCGCCCTTTTTAAGAGTTAGGTCGATTCCCTTTAAAACCTCAGTGTCGCCGAAGCGCTTGCGTAAGTTTTTGACTTCAAGAATATTCATATCTTACCCTCCT
>JAZRTW010000103.1:0-4152 GCA_045652265.1 Eubacteriales bacterium
ATCGTAATAGATATGCGTTATTCTACGGCAAGCGTTAAGGGAATCATCAACAAATACGGCATAACCGATGCCATTATAATCAACAATATCCAAGCAAGCTCGGGTATGCAGTCGCAGCTTAGAGCAAGACTTGAATCGTAAAAAGAATATTAAAAAGCACCGTGAAAACGGTGCTTTTTTAGGCCTTAGGCCATAGGCATTAGGCCGTATAAAATGCATTACTCTAAAAATCATTTTTATATGTTCTTATATTAGTAGGGCGGGGGCTTGCTCCCCCCGCTTTCTTTAGTTAATGTTTTTCGTAAAGGCGGCAGCAAGCCCCCCGACCTACGATGTTTGTTGACAATCGATCTGCTCTATGGCAGGTTCACCAAACGGTGCTTTTTTGTGCTCAAAATAATTTTTCCTGTTTTTGTAATTTTCTGTTGACAAACACATTACAAATGTAGTATAATCGTCTCGAGGAAACAATTTAAACGGAAAGGAACAAAACCATGAAAAAATTTTTAGCACTTATTTTGACGGCATGTATAATTGCCACGCTTGCAAGCTTTTCGTTTCCCGTTACGGCAAGTGGCGAGTCTACTTTTGAAATCGTCAGAGCAAAACTTGATGCTACGCGTTTAGCTGTAACGTTTACTTTTTCGGAAGAAGTCCACATCTTCAACAAGTGGTATATTTATTTTTGTACAGTACCTCAGCCCTACGGCGAGATAAGGGCTAACGGCACCGTTATCGGACACGACCAATACCCCATAAGCTCCATTGAATACGTTGATCCGACGAACATCGACGGCGTTGATTACTCTTATGAAGTTGTTATCATCTTTGAAAAGCCCGAAGATGAAAGCGACTTTATATTCAGAGAAGAAGACCCCGCCGCTCCCGAGCAGGCAGGCGTCAGATTTCTCGAAGGCGGACTTAACGACGTTAAGATTGACGATGTTATCTCAACTAAAGTTATCGCGACTGCCGACGGCAAAGGTCTGCGCGCCAACGCGTATGCCGACGGCTACGATGCCTGCTGGGCAGCCTGTCAGGGTTGGAACGACGCCATGCAAGAAAAAAACTGGTGGCATATCATAAGATCCGTATCCGATGAAATAATTATCGAATCACCCGCCAAGTTGATTGAAGGATATTACACCTTTCACATAAGATGGAATAAAGCCATAATAGTCGACGTCAATCACGCCCTCGGCGGAAACGTATTGATCCCCTCATCTCTCGCAAGATATCCCGTGACGGCTATCGGCGAATATGCATTTAGCGATTGTAGAAATATTACGGGTGTGACAATTCCCGAAGGAATGACTTTAATTGATGAATATGCGTTCTGTTATTGCGATAATATAAAAAACGTAACACTTCCCGAGTCTCTTGAAACGCTCGGTGCTGCTGCTTTTTGGCGTTGCGAAAAGCTTACGAGCATAAACATACCCGCAGGTGTCACCTCTATCGAAAGAAATCCGTTTACGGGCTGTAAGTCGCTTTCGAGTCTGACAGTTGACGAAAACAATGAAAGATATTACGTGACCGACAACGGAGCTCTTATCGAAAGAGATACAAAAACGCTCATACGAGTAGACAAAAGCGGTTTTATCCCCGATGACGGCAGTGTAACAACTATCGGAGACATTGCTTTCGAATTTCTTGAAAATCTCACGAGTGTTACGATTCCCGATACCGTAACGCATATCGAGAGCGCCTTTATCTCTTGCACAAATCTTGCGCACGTAAGTATCCCCGACAGCGTAAAGTATATAGATAGCGATGCTTTTTTATCCTGCGTAAAACTTGAAAGCATTACGCTTCCTGAAAGTATCGAGTATATCGGCCCCAGTGCATTTTGGTACTGCATTATGTTAAAAAATATAACTCTTCCGAGCAAGGTCACGACTATAGATGAATATACGTTTTCCTATTGCTCAAACCTTAAAAGCATAGTTATACCAAACGGTGTGAAGACTATAGGCACGAAAGCATTTCGTGAATGCACGAGTCTTACGGATATATATTTTATGGGCACAGAAAATGAATGGAATGCTGTAAGCAAAGTCGAGGATTGGAATTTAGCTGCAGGCGACTTTACCGTTCATTACATCGACACCGATTGGACTGCGGACAACACGCACCATTGGCACAAGTGCAGTGATTGCGATGAAATCGTAGGCAAAGCCGAGCATACGGTAAAAAACGGTTTTTGCACGGTATGCGAAAGGGATTGCCGCATAGTCGGCGACCTTGACGGAAAATACGGACTTTCCGCAAACGACGCGATATATCTACTTTACAACGTATTCTTCGGAGGCGGGCAATATCCCTTAAATCAGCCCTGCAATTTTGACGGAATAGATTCTGTAACAACAAACGACGCAATATATCTTCTCTATCACGTATTTTTCGGCGAAGAAACCTACCCGCTGAACTAATAGCAAAAAGAGCTTGGCTTTGAGCCAAGCTCTTTTTGCGTTATGGGGAATCCTTCTCTAATTAAAAAACGGCGGGTGTCCCCGCCGTTTTTTAATTATTCGTCTTCGCCGAATACCATTACTTCGTCGTCTGCTTCCTCTTCAACGAGCTCAACGCTGATCTCGCCGTCGTCGTCTGCTTCCTCGTAGCAACCGTCTAAATGTATAAACGTCTTTTTGCCGTTTTCGTCCTCGTCAAGAGAAGAAATGAGGAAAAGCGTTCCGAGTGCCGCGCCTATCGCACCGAGCGCACCGAAAACTCCCGCCGTAGTCTTCTTCTTGTTCCAAAGTGCAAAAAATACCGAGATACAAGTGATAGCCTGAACGAATAAAGAAATCGCAACGTAGAACTTCGTCCTCTTATCGTTAAAGAAATCCGTCACCGCAACCTTGCTCCTTTCAATGTATACGGGTACTCCCTTGATCTTACCCACACATACATTATATGTGTCCTTGAGCTTTTGGTTCATTTCTGCTTTTGTCATTTGTTTGTCCTCCTTATTGATATATTATTTTACTTCTGCAATACTTTTAAGATACTCTGCTATAAAATCGTCAAGGTCGCCGTCCATAACCGCGCCGATATTACCCGTTTCGCAGTTAGTTCTGTTATCCTTAACGAGTGTATACGGCATAAACACGTAGGAACGTATCTGTGAGCCCCATTCGATGTTCAATTTCTCGCCCTTGATATCCTCAACTCTGTCGAGCTTTTCTCTTTCCTTTATCTCAAGAAGCTTACTTTTAAGCATTTTCATAGCCGTTTCTCTGTTTTGTGTCTGCGAACGCTCTGTCTGACAGTTTACCACGATTCCCGTGGGAATATGCGTTATACGCACGGCGGAGTCGGTCTTATTGACGTGCTGTCCGCCCGCTCCGCTTGCGCGGTGAGCTTCCATTTTGATATCCTCGGGAGCTATCTCAAGCGGAATATCGTCATTAAATTCGGGCATTACCTCAACCGATGCAAATGAAGTATGGCGTCTTCCCGATGCATCGAAGGGAGATACTCTTACGAGTCTGTGTATTCCCGATTCGCCTTTTAAATATCCGTAGGCGTTCTCGCCTTTTATGAGTATCGTCGCGCTCTTTATACCCGCTTCGTCTCCGTCGAGCCAATCGAGAAGCTCGTACTTGAAACCGTGGCGGTCAGCGTAATGCGTATACATTCGATAAAGCATCTGCGCCCAATCCTGCGCCTCCGTTCCGCCTGCGCCGGGGTGGAAGGTGAGGATAGCATTGTTTGCATCGTATTCACCCGACAAAAGTACGTCCGTTTTGAGCTTTTCGTATTTCTTCTGCGCGCTGTCAATTTCAGCCAAAACGTCGGGCACCAAGGATTCATCATCGGACTCCTCTGCAAGCTCCGCCATCGCCTCGGCGTCATCTATCGCCGCGCAAAGAGCCTTATACTCGGCGTACTTGCCCTTTATAGCCTTGAGCCTCTGAAGTACCTTGCCGGATTCTTGCTGATCGTTCCAAAAGTCAGCGCTTGCCGTTTTTTCTTCAAGCTCCCCTATTTCCTTTCCGAGCGCTTCAGCTCCCATACCGACACCAAGCTCTGCGGCATCTTCCGCGAGCTTTTTAATATTTGCCATAGCTTCTTCAAGCTGTAAGATCATAGTTCCTCCGAAAAATTAAATTATGCGTTCACGGCAAAGATGACAAGTCTGTTGGTCTT